>NZ_JSYB01000069.1:0-1234 GCF_054823945.1 Tepidiphilus sp. HLB4
TGCTGGTTCGAATCCAGCTGGGCCCATCAATAGAATCAAGCGGTTGTAGCTTCGTTGGCATAACGGGAAAATCGGCGTGTACATCGGGTGTACATGTTTTCGCAAAATCCCCCCCGCCAAAATCCCCCTCGATGAGCGTTGCCGCGCCCCCTTGCCAAGGGGGGTGCAAATTTCGATTTTGAAGGTTTGCTACTGCTACAGTTGCTACACTTGCTACGCTTGGCCGCATCCCCTGGCGCCGCCCCGCCGGTTGAACCCCTCGCCCCAGGTTGCCGCGCCGCTTTTTTGGTGGTGCAAGCTGTCAACTTCGTGTCAGCTTCCGGCCGCCGCCGCAACCCTCGCCAAGCCTTGCCATAGCCTAGCCAAGCCGTTTTCTCGGGGTTCCCCGGGGGTAACCCATCCCGCGCCGTGATAGCGCCATGCGCGCCGTTTTGGCGCGTTGCCGTAGGCCTAGGCGAGCGTTCAGCCACCGGCGTGGCCCGCAGCAGCTCGCGCACGTCTTCAGGAATGCGCGTGGCGATTTGGACGTCGCGCCGAATCGTTCGCTGAGTGAAACCGGTTTTCTGCGCGGTGTCCTCAGCGAATGTCGCGGACATCATGTCCGCGACATTGTTCCCAAGGCTGCTGTGCATCCCGATCGCCTGCGCCGCCTCAGCGAACGTCACGGACATGATGTCCGCGACGTTGTGCCCAAGGCTGCTGTGCATCCCGGTCGCCAACGCCACCTCAGCGAACGTCGCGGAAATGATTTCCGTGACATTGTGCCCAAGGCTGCTGTTCATCCAGATCGCCTGCGCCGTGCTAGCTGCGCCGCACGTCCGGCAAGCAAAGACGCCAGTTCGTACAGTTGCATATGCGCCCACCGCGCGCCCTAGCGCGATTTCGCGGGTTTTCGCACCCGCACCCCAGCCAAGCCCCTAGGGTCCCCCGTAGCGCCGCCATAGAGCCGCTGTAAGCCGTTTTCTTGGATCGCCCATAGGGTGGCGGCCTATCCCCGCCAGAGAAAACGGCTTAGGCGGCCGCTATTCAAGCCGTTTTTTCTTTCTGGCGCGTGGTGGTGGTGCTCTTCCAGGGTTCGCGTGGTGGCGCCGCCTCAAAGCCTGGCCGCACGGCGCAAGCGCCACGCTTGAACCGGCGAAAGCGTCACGCTAAACGCATTTATGCCTTTAGCTTCTTCAAGCCACGGAATGCGAAAACTGCCGATCAACGCGGATTGCATCACCCTAACCATGGA
>NZ_JSYB01000069.1:1244-18491 GCF_054823945.1 Tepidiphilus sp. HLB4
CGTCTTCCGGCCGCAGCAGCACTTCCACGTTGCCCTGCCCCGCCGTGGCCTCTCCTTCGCCGGCGAAGCGCACCGGCAGGCGACCCAGGGCGGTCTCGACCTCCCCTTCCCCCGCAAGGCGCCCGCGCAGGAAAACCCCCTCGCCGACGAACTGCGCGGCGTGGCGCGTGGCCGGCGTACGATAGAGCGCCTCGGGGCTGCCCCACTGCTCGATGCGCCCTTCGTGCATCAGGCCGACGGCGTCGGCCATGGCGAAGGCCTCGTGCTGGTCGTGGGTCACCACCAGCGCCGTCATGCCGCGCTCGCGCAACAACGCCCGCACCTCGTGCGCCAGGCGCGCGCGCAGCGCCTCGTCGAGGCTGGAGAAAGGTTCGTCGAGCAACAGCAGCGCCGGCTGCGGCGCCAGCGCCCGGGCAAGCGCCGCCCGCTGTTGCTGCCCGCCCGAGAGCTGATGCGGCCAGGCATTGGCCCAGGCGCTCAAGCCCACCACCTCCAGCATCTCCGCCACCCGCCGCGCCCGCTCGCGCCGGTCCAGCCCCTGCAGGCCGAAAGCGACGTTCTGGGCGATGGTGAGGTGCGGAAAGAGGGCGTGATCCTGGAACACCATGCCGATGCGGCGTCGCTGCGGTGGCACCACCAGGCCCGGACGGGTCACGGGCCGGCCATCGAGGAAAATGTCGCCGCGCTGGGGCGCTTCGAACCCGGCCACGCAGCGCAGCACCGTCGTCTTGCCGCAGCCGCTGGCGCCGAGCAGCACCCCAATCGTGCCTGCCGGCAAAGACAGCGACAAATCACGCACCACGGGGTGCGCGCCGTAGGCGTGATGCAAGCCGCGAATTTCCAGAGCCGCCGACACCTTCATCCTTCCTCGCTTAAAATAGATCGATTCTCATTATAATGTAGGATTCGATGTATGGGACGATCATGCGCCGGTCCTTCTCTTTCCTGACTCTGCTCGCCACCCTTTTGGCCCTGCTCGCGGTGGTGCCGCTGGCGAGCGTGCTCGCGCAGCTGCTGCAGCCGAGCACGGGCGAGATCTGGGCTCATCTCCTGCGCACCGTCTTGCCCGAATACCTCGCCAACACCGGCTGGATCGCGCTGGGCGTGGCGCTGGGCACGGTGGCCGTGGGCGTGAGCTGCGCCTGGCTTACCGCCGCGCACGAGTTTCCCGGGCGGCGCCTGCTGGAGTGGGCGCTGATCCTGCCGTTCGCCATGCCGGCCTACGTGATGGCCTACGCCTACACCGATTTTTTGCAGGTGAGCGGTGCGCTGCAAAGCGCGCTGCGCGAGCTCACCGGCTGGGACGTACGGGAGTACTGGTTTCCGCCCATCCGCTCGCTGGGCGGCGCCGTGGCCATCCTCGTGCTCGCGCTCTACCCTTACGTTTACCTGCTCACGCGCACGGCATTCCTCGAGCGAAGCGCCGCCATGCACGAAGCCGCCCGTACCCTCGGGGCCTCTCCCTGGCGCACTTTTTGGCGGGTGAGCCTGCCGCTCGCCCGTCCAGCGATCGCCGCCGGCACGGCGCTTGCGCTCATGGAGGCGCTCGCCGACTACGGCACCGTGGCCTATTTCGGCATTCCGACCTTCACCACGGGCATTTTTCGCACCTGGTATTCCCTGGGAGACCGGGTGGCGGCGGCCCAGCTTGCCGCGATGCTCGTGGGTTTCGTGCTGGTCTTGCTGTGGCTGGAACAGACCAGCCGGCGGCGGGCAAAGTTCGACGGCGGCAGGCATCACGCCGCTGCGCCGCGCACGCGGCTTGCCGGCTGGCGCGCGGCGCTGGCCACCTGCGTGTGCGCCCTGCCGGCGATACTGGGCTTCCTGCTGCCGGCCGTGCTGCTGCTGACGATGAGCCTGCGCGAGCCCTTGGCGGCCATCGATCCGCGGTTCTGGCGTGCCGCCGGCAACAGCCTGCTGCTTGCTGGCCTAACGGCGCTGCTCGCCGTTGCCCTGGCGCTTCTTTTCGCCTACCACGCGCGGCTCAATCCATCACCGCTCGCGCGGCTGCTCAACCGGCTCGTGGGGCTGGGCTACGCCCTGCCGGGCGTGGTCATCGCCGTGGGCGTGCTGCTGCCCGCGGCTGCGCTCGACAACCTGCTCGCCGCCCAGCTGCGCGCGCTCTTCGGCTGGTCGGTGGGTTTGCTCATCACCGGCAGCATCGCCGGCCTCGTCTATGCCTATCTCGTGCGTTTTCTCGCCACGGCGCTGCACACGGTGGAAGCGGGTCTCGCGAAGATCCGCCCGGCGCTGGACGAGGCCGCCCGCACGCTGGGCAGCGGCCCCTGGCGCACCCTCGCGCACATCCACGCGCCACTTCTGACGAAAAGCCTGCTCACCGCCGCCCTGCTCGTGTTCGTCGACGTGATGAAGGAGCTGCCGGCCACGCTGGTGATGCGCCCTTTCAATTTCGACACGCTCGCCACCCGGGTCCATACGCTCGCGGCCGACGAGCGGCTGGCCGAGCTGGGGCTGCCGGCGCTCACCCTCGTGCTCGTCGCGCTCGGGCCCGTGCTGCTGCTCGCGCGCCAGATCGCCCGGCACGGCCGGGCCGACCGCCGCCTCAGCGCCAGCCTACCTCGTCGAAGATCTTCTGCGCCAGCGGCTGGTTCTTGCCCAGCACCGCCACCGGCAGGGGATCGATCTTGAATTTGCCCAGCGAGGCGAGCACGCGGTTGCGATAGGCCACCCCGGGTACCGTGGGCCATTCGTTGTTACCCACCGCGAAATAGCCCTGCGCCTCGTCGCTCGCCAGATACTCGAGGAAGCGGATCGCGGCCTCCTTGTGCGGCGCGGTGCGTACCACCCCAGCTCCGGAAACGTTCACGTGGGTACCGTTGCCGTCCTGGTCGGGCCACACCAGCCCCACTTTGCGCACGAGGTTCATGTCCTCGGGCTTGTCGGAGGCAAGCAAGCGCGCGTAATAGTAATGATTGACCAGCGCCACGTCGCACTCGCCAGCGGCCACCGCCTTGATCTGGTCGGTGTCGGAACCCTGCGGCGGGCGGGCCATGTTGTCCTTCACGCCCTGCGCCCAGGCGCGCGCCTTCTCCTCCCCCCAGTGCTCGATGAGCGCCGCGAGCAGCGAGAGGTTATAGACGTTGCCCGAAGAGCGCACGCACACGCGCCCTTTCCATTTGGGATCGGCCAGATCGGCGTAGTTCTTAATCTCGTCGCGCGAGGTGGCCGCCTTGTTGTAGACAATGACGCGCGCACGATAGGAGAACCCGAACCACTTCCCTTCCGGATGGCGGAAATGCGCCGGGATGCGCGCTTCCAGCTGCTCCGAGCGCACGGGCGCGAACAGCCCCATCTGCTCGGCGCGCCACAGCCGCCCGGCATCGACCGTGATGAGCACGTCGGCCGGGCTGTTCTCCCCCTCGGCGCGGATGCGCTCGATGAGCGGGTCTTCCTGCCCCTCGACCAGATTCACCTTGATGCCGGTGGCGGCGGTGAAATTCTCGTAGAGGCGGGTGTCGGTGGGATAGTGGCGCGTCGAATAGACGTTGACCACCGATTCTTCGGCCCGCAGCCCCGGGGCGAAGAGCATCGCCGTCAGCACCGCCATCGTCGTGAGCGTTTTTTTCATGCGTCCTCCGTGAGTGCATAGTTGGAATGATAATTAATATCTTTTCGATTATACACAAAGAACGACGTCCGCAAGCCCTGCCCTCCCCTGCGGCTCACGGCGCTTTTGCCCCGACCCCGCCAAACCGGCTATACTTTCCCTTTCGTTCGCGCCATCCACCATCCCATCATGCAAGAAAAATACGATCCGCTGGCCGTCGAGCGTGCCGCTCAGCACTACTGGGACGAACGCCAGAGCTTCAAGGCGGTCGAAGACCCCTCACGTCCAAAGTACTACTGTCTGTCCATGTTCCCCTACCCCTCGGGGAAACTGCACATGGGGCACGTGCGCAACTACTCCATCGGCGACGTGCTCGCCCGTTACCACCGCATGCGTGGCTACAACGTGCTCCAGCCCATGGGTTGGGACGCCTTCGGCATGCCGGCCGAAAATGCCGCCATCCAGAACGGCATTCCCCCGGCGCAGTGGACCTACAGCAACATCGCCTACATGAAGCGCCAGCTGCAGCGGTTGGGTTTCGGCATCGACTGGTCGCGCGAATTCGCCACCTGCCGGCCCGAGTACTACCGCTGGGAGCAGTGGGTCTTCCGCCGCCTGTATGAAAAGGGGCTCATCTACCGCAAGCTCGGGCTGGTGAACTGGGATCCGGTCGATCAGACGGTGCTCGCCAACGAGCAGGTGATCGACGGGCGCGGCTGGCGCTCCGGGGCGCTGGTGGAGAAGCGCGAGATCCCCATGTACTACATGCGCATCACCGCCTACGCCGACGAGCTGCTCGACGCCCTGAACGACCTTCCCGGCTGGCCCGAGCAGGTCAAGCGCATGCAGGCCAACTGGATCGGGCGCTCGGAAGGCGCCGAGGTCGTCTTCCCCTACGATGAAGCGAGCGTCGGCCAGGCAGGAAGCCTGCGCGTCTTCACCACCCGCGTCGACACCCTCTATGGCGCCACCTACGTGGCCGTGGCCGCCGAACATCCGCTAGCGCTCGCCGCCGCCCAGCGCGACCCCGAATTGGCCGCCTTCATCGAAGAGTGCCGGCGCGGGGCCGTGGCCGAGGCCGAGATCGCCACGATGGAGAAGAAAGGCCGCCCCACCGGCTTCTACGTGCTGCACCCCCTCACCGGGGAAAAACTCCCCGTGTGGGTGGCCAACTACGTGCTGATGGGCTACGGCGAGGGCGCGGTGATGGCCGTGCCGGCCCACGACGAGCGTGACTTCGCCTTCGCCCAGAAGTACGGCCTGCCGATCAAGCAGGTAATCCGTCCGGCGGGGAAAGACCTCGACGTCGACCCGCAGGGCCCCTGGCGTGAAGACTACGCCGAGCTCGGCCTCCTCGTCGCCTCCGGCCCCTACACCGGCATGCGCTCGGAAGAAGCCAAGGAAGCGATCACCGCGGCGCTCGCCGAAAAAGGGCTCGGCGCCAAACGCGTGCAGTACCGCCTGCGCGACTGGGGCATCTCGCGCCAGCGCTACTGGGGCTGCCCCATCCCCATCGTGCACTGCGACGATTGCGGCGACGTGCCGGTGCCCGACGAACAGCTGCCGGTGGTGCTGCCAGAGCACGTCGCCCTCACCGGCCGCGGCTCGCCGCTCGCGCAGATGCCCGAATTCTACGAGACCACCTGTCCGCGCTGCGGCAAGCCCGCCCGGCGCGAAACCGACACGATGGACACCTTCGTCGAGTCGAGCTGGTACTTCCTGCGCTTTTGCTGCGCCGACAACCACCAAGCCATGCTCGATGAGCGGGTCCAATACTGGATGCCGGTCGATCAGTACATCGGCGGCATCGAGCACGCCATCCTGCACCTGCTCTATTCCCGCTTCTTCACCCGGGCGCTGCGCGACCTGGGCCTCGTCGGCTTCTCCGAACCCTTCACGCGACTCCTCACCCAAGGGATGGTGGTGGCCGAGACCTACTACCGCCTCACGGCCGAGGGCAGGAAAGAGTGGATCAACCCGGCCGACGTGCTCGTCGAGCGCGACCCCAAAGGGCGCATCGTCGCCGCCCGGCTCAAGACCGACGGCCAGCCGGTGCACATCGGTGGCATCGAAAAGATGTCGAAGTCCAAGAACAACGGTGTCGATCCGCAAGCGCTCATCGACCGCTACGGCGCCGACACGGCGCGCTTCTTCATCATCTTCGCCGCGCCGCCCGAAGCGCAGCTCGAATGGTCCGACTCCGGCGTCGAAGGGGCGCACCGCTTCCTGCGCCGCGTCTGGGCCTTCGGCCACAAGTACCGCCGTGAGCTGCAGCCGCTGCTTCCCTCGGCCCCCGCCGTGGGCGCGCTTCCCGCCTCCTTGGCTGCCGCCCGCTGCGAGCTGCACACCATCCTGCAGCAGGCCAACCACGACATGGGCAAACAGCAGCTCAATACCGTCGCCTCGGCCACGATGAAGATGCTCAACGTCCTCGAACGCCTGCCCGAGGCCGAGCCGGCTGCTCGAGCGCGACTCGCCGAAGAAGGGCTCTCCCTCCTGCTGCGCGTGCTCGCCCCCATCGCACCGCACCTCGTGCACGTGCTGTGGCGCGAATGCGGCTTCGGCGAAGACGTGCTCGACGCCCCCTGGCCCGAACCGGATCCGGCGGCGTTGCAGCGCAGCGAAGTCGAGCTCGTGCTGCAGGTGAACGGCAAGACCCGCGGCAAGATCGTGGTGCCGGCCGAAGCCGACCAAGCGGCGATCGAAGCGGCGGCGCTGCAGGCAGCAGCGCATCACCTCGAAGGACGCACGCCCAAGCGCGTCGTCGTCGTCCCCGGTCGCCTCGTCAATCTCGTGGTGTGAGGAAATCCCGATGGCCGAGCCTTCGCTTCGTTCCGTCTCCCGGCGCCGCCTGCTGCTCGCCGCCGCAGGATTGACGCTCGCCGGCTGCGGCTTTCGGCCTCGTGGCATGGCCGGGCTCGGCGCGCCCACGGTGCAGATCAACAACGTCCCGCGCACCAGCCAGCTGGGGCGGGCGATCGCCCGGCGCCTTGCCGGCAGCGAAACGCGCTGGGTCGAGCCGCCCGAAGCAGCCGAGCTGCGCCTCGACATCCTCTCCTACCGCGAAGAGCGCGACATCCTCTCGCTCACTCCCGACGGCAAGGTGCGGGAATACCTGATCCGGGCGTCCCTGCGTTTCCGCGTGCTCGACAAGGAAGGGCAGGAGCTCCTCCCCGCTACCGAGCTCAGCGCCGAGCGCGACTACAGCTACGACGACAATCTGATCACTGCACGGGAAAAAGAGGAGATGCTCCTCTACGACGACATGCGCCAGCAGCTCGTCGACCAGATGTTCCTCATGATCGGCCGCACGATCGCCAGCCGTAAATGAAGCTGCCCCTCGCGCGACTTGCCCGCCACCTCGAACGCCAAACGCTGGAGCCCGTGTGGGCGGTCTACGGCGACGAGCCGCTGCTCGTGCTGGAAGCCGCCGACGCCATCCGCGCCCGCGCCCGTGCGCTCGGTTTCGAAGAGCGGCTCGTCTTCGTCGCCGAGGCCAATTTCTCCTGGGAACGACTCAGCCAGGAAGCCGACAGCCGCTCGCTCTTTGCCGCTCGCCGCCTCCTCGAACTGCGGCTGCCGCAAGGCAAGCCCGGCACGGAAGGTTCCTCCTGGCTCGCCGAACGGGCAAAGGCTCCGTTGCCCGAGACGATCCTCCTCATCACACTCGGTGCGCTCGACTGGCAGGCACGCAAAAGTTCCTGGTTCGCCACCCTCGAGCAACACGCCGTGGTCGTGGAGGCAAACACCCCGCCGCGCGAACAACTTCCCCAGTGGTGGCGCGAGCGCCTCGCCCGCCAGGGGCAGAGCGCCTCGCCCGAACTGCTGCGCCTGCTCGCCGAACGCACGGAAGGCAATCTCCTCGCCGCGCGTCAGGAGCTGGAGAAGCTCGCCCTGCTCTTCCCCGAGGGACCGCTGCCGGAAGCAGAAGTGCGCGCCGTCGTCTTCGACCTCGCCCGCTACGACCCCGAGGCACTGCGCCAGGCCGTGCTCGAAGGCGACGCGCTGCGCGCCCTGCGCCTGCTGCGCACCCTCATGGCAGAGGGCTGCGCCGCCCCGCTCATCGTCTGGGCGATCGCTTCGGCCCTGCGCCTCATCGCCCTCGCCCAGGAAGCGCTCGCACGCGGCGCGCCGCTCGAAGCCTTCTTTCGCCAGGAACGCGTCTTCCGCCCCGAAGAAAAACGTACCATCGAACACAGCGCCCGCAGGCTCCCGCCCTTGCGCACCGCGCTCATCGTCTGCGCCCGGCTCGACCGCATCGCCAAGGGCGCCGAGACCGGTGACTTCGCCCTGGAAGCCGAGCGACTCCTCCTCTCCCTGAGCGCGGCCCCGCCCCGCGGCCGCGCTGCCTGATCCCATCCGACTGTCGGAGCACACCATGACGGAACTCGACCGCTACCTCGCCGACCTCGGCCGCGCCGCCCGCCAGGCCGCGCGCGCCATGGCCAAAGCCTCGACTCAGGCGAAGAACGCCGCCCTCCTTGCCGCGGCCGAAACGCTGCGGCGCCAGCGCGACGACGTGCTCGCCGCCAACGCCGCCGATCTCGCCGCCGCCCGCGAGGCGGGACTCTCCCCCGCGCTCATCGACCGCCTCACCCTGAGCGAGAAAGGGCTGGAGACGATGGCCAAAGGCGTGGCCCAGGTCGCGGCGCTGCCCGATCCCGTGGGCGAGATCGACGAAGTCAAGCGCCGCCCCAGCGGCATCCAGGTCGGCAAGATGCGCGTGCCCCTGGGCGTGATCGGCATCATCTACGAAGCGCGCCCCAACGTCACGGCCGATGCCGCCGCCCTATGCCTCAAAACCGGCAACGCCGCCATCCTGCGCGGCGGCAAGGAAGCCCTGCAGAGCAACCAGGCGATCGCCCGCTGCATCCGCGCCGGGCTCGAAGCCGCCGGACTGCCGCTTGCCGCGGTGCAGCTCGTCCAGACCACCGAACGCGCGCTCGTCCCCCGGCTCGTCGCCTCGCCCGAAGTGGTCGACGTCATCGTCCCGCGCGGCGGCAAGGGGTTGATCGAAGCGGTGATGCAAGACGCCCGCGTGCCGGTCATCAAGCACCTCGACGGCAACTGCCACGTCTACGTGCACGCCGCCGCCGACCCGGCCAAGGTGCTCCCCATCGTCGAAAACGCCAAGACGCACCGCTACGGCGTGTGCAACGCCGCCGAGACGCTGCTGATCGACGAAGCGGTGGCCGAGCGCCATCTCCCCGAGATCGGACGCATGTTCGCCGGGCACGGCGTCGAAATGCGCTGCTGCCCGCGCGCGCTCACCCTGCTGCAGCGCCACGGCCTGCCCGCGGCGCTCCTCAAAGCCGCCACCGAGGAAGACTGGCGCGAAGAATACCTCGCCCCCATCATCGCCATCCGCGTCGTTGCCGACCTCGACGAAGCGATCGAGCACATCGAACGCTACGGTTCGCATCACACCGACGCCATCCTCACCGAAGACTACGCCGCCGCGATGCGCTTCCTGCGCGAAGTCGACTCCGCCTCGGTGATGGTCAATGCCTCCACGCGCTTCGCCGACGGTTTCGAATACGGGCTCGGCGCCGAGATCGGCATTTCCACCGACAAGATCCACGCCCGCGGCCCGGTCGGGCTCGAAGGGCTCACCAGCCAGAAATGGATCGTGCTCGGCCAAGGCGAGATCCGGCGCTGAACGAGACGGCCGAGCCGCTCGCGCCGGCGCTGGAAGCCTCGCTCGACGCCTTCGTGCAGACTCTTTGGCTCGAAGAAGGGCTCGCGCCGGCCACCCTCGACGCCTACCGCAGCGACCTCAGCCAGTTTTTCCTCTGGGCCCAGCGCGCCGGGCTCGACCCGCGCGCCGCGGGCAGCGCCGAGCTCCTCTCCTATCTCGCCGACTTCAGCCGCCGCAACAAGGCCACCAGCCAGCGGCGGCTGCTCGCGAGCTGGCGGCGCTACTACCGCTGGCTGCTACGCGAAGGCGCCATCGCCCGCGACCCCACCGCCACCCTGCAGCCGCCGCTGCTGCCGCCGCGTCGCCCCAAGACGCTCACCGAAACGGACGTAGAGCGCCTGCTTGCCGCCCCCGACGTCACCACGCCGCTCGGGCTTCGCGACAAAGCCATGCTCGAAGTGCTCTACGCCACGGGACTGCGCGTGAGCGAACTCGTGGGCTTGCAGACGCACCAGATCGAGCGCAACGAAGGCTGGCTGCGCGTGCTCGGCAAAGGCAACAAAGAGCGGCTCGTTCCTCTGGGTGAAGAAGCCGCCTCCTGGCTCGAACGCTATTGGCAGGAAGCGCGCCCCGTGCTTCTCAATGGAAAGCGGGAAGAGACCCTTTTCCTCAACCGCCACGGCCAAGCCATGACGCGGCAACGCTGCTGGCAGATCATCAAGGAACATGCGCTTCGCTGCGGCATTGCCCCAGAACGCCTCTCCCCCCATACCCTGCGCCACGCCTTTGCCACCCATTTGCTCGATCACGGCGCCGACCTTCGCGCCGTGCAATTGCTCCTGGGGCACGCCGATATTTCCACCACCCAAATCTATACCCACATCGCCCGAGCCCGTCTGGAAGCCCTTTATCGCCAGCATCATCCCAGAGCATGAAAAGAGCCCTTTCCAAGAACGAAATATTGGCTATAATAGCGGCTTCATCCACTCCATTTGAAAAACATCATGGATCTCACCTCGCTCACGATCGAAGAACTCGAACAGCTCAAGAAAGACATCGACCACGAATTCGAACGGCGCCGCCGCGAAGCCCGGGCCCAATTCAAAGCCCGAGTCACCCAGCTCGCCAAAGAAATGGGCATCTCGCTGGACGAAGCCCTGGGGCTTCTGAAAGGAGAAAAAAAGGAACGGGATTCCGGCAAAAAACCGCCCAAATACCGCCACCCCGAAAATCCCAACATCACCTGGAACGGCCACGGCCGCGCGCCCAAATGGTTCACCGAGTGGACCAATTCCGGCCGTTCCGCCGAAGAACTCGAAATCAAATGATCGCCTGAAGCGCTCGATCCGCCGGCTCCCGCCGGCGGTTTTTCTTTCTGCTTTTCACCCCACATCCCGCCTCCGTTCCAAGAGGATTCCCACGTTCTTCACCTCCGGGCGCACGCCAATCTTGGCGATCTTCACGCGTACCCAGGAAGCGTCGAATTCGGCAAAAAGCATCCCAACCAGATGCTCCCCCAGCCGCTCGAGCAAACGGAAATGCCGTCCGGCAAGCTCCTCCTTCACCCGGTCGATCACGCGGGCGTAATCGATCGTCGTCGCCAACTCATCGCCTCGCCCGGCCTCGGGCGGAATGCCCAGACTCAAGTCGATCGTCAAGGACTGCGGCGCCACCTGCTCGCGCGCATATACCCCCACCCGCGCCTCTACCCGCAGCCCCTCGATGAAGATACTGTCCATCTTTCCTTCCTTCTTCGCCGTTGCAACGCCCCCGTCAAAGCTGGGGTAAACTAAGATACTTTCCTCCGGATCATCGCACGATGCCCAAGATCCTGCTTCTCGTCCTGATGGGCTACGCGATCGGCTCGATTCCCTTCGCCATCCTCGCAAGCCGCCTCTTTCGCCTGCCCGATCCGCGCTCCTACGGCTCGGGCAACCCCGGCGCCACCAACGTGCTGCGCAGCGGCCACAAGGCCGCGGCGCTCTTCACGCTCGCAGGCGACGCCGCCAAAGGCTGGTTCGCCGTCTGGCTCGTGCATCGGCTGGGCGCGGACGTCACGGTCGCCGCGCTCGCCGGGCTCGCCGCCTTCCTCGGGCACGTCTACAGCCTCTTCCTGCGCTTTCGCGGCGGCAAGGGCGTCGCCACGGCGCTGGGCGTCCTCGCCGGCCTGCAGCCGGCACTCGCGCTTGCCGTGGCCGGCATCTGGCTCGTCGTCGCCTTCGTCACCCGCTACTCGTCGCTCGCCGCCCTCACTGCCGCTGCCGGGGCCCCTTTCCTCGCCCTGCTGCTCGGCCTACCCCGTGAAGTCATCCTCGTCATCGCTGCCATGTCGGCCGTCCTCTTCTGGCGACACCGACGCAACATCCGCCAGCTGCTCAACGGCACCGAACCCAAATTCGGCCGCGGACGGCCCCAACGCAAGCCCCCGGCCGATCACCCCTGACGAAGCCCCTCCAGCGCCCAGCGCGGACGCACCTCGATGCGACGGTCCCATTTCACCTCTGCCCCCGCTTCCAGCCGCAGCGCCGCCGCAAAAGCGATCATCGCCCCGTTGTCGGTGCATAGCGCCACGTCCGGATAGAACACCGCAAACCCCTGTTTCGCGCCGGCCTCGGCCAGCATTTCGCGCAGACGGCGATTCGCCCCGACCCCGCCGGCCACGACCACGCGCCTCAAACCCGCCGCGCGCACGGCCGCCACCGTCTTCGTCACCAGCACCTCCACCACCGCCTCCTGGAAAGCAGCCGCCAGATCCGCCGCATACTCCGCTCGCCAGTCGGGCGAACCCACTTTCAGCGCCACTGCGGTCTTCAGGCCGCTGAAGCTGAAGTCCAGCGTCGGCGCATGCAGCAAGGGGCGCGGCAAGGCAAAGCGCGTGGGATCTCCCCGTTCGGCGAGCGCCGCCAACGCCGGCCCGCCCGGATAGCCCAGACCCAACAGCTTCGCCGTCTTGTCGAACGCCTCTCCGGCCGCATCGTCGATTGTCTCGCCCAGCAGGCGGTAATCCCCCACCGCCTCGACGGCCATCAACTGCGTATGCCCGCCCGAGACGAGCAAGGCGAGAAACGGGAACTCCGGCCGCGGCTCGGTCAGAAGCGGCGAGAGCAGATGCCCTTCGAGATGGTGCACCGGCAACGTCGGCTTGTTCAGGGCCAATGCCAGGCTCTCCGCGAAACTCGCCCCCACCAGCAGGGCCCCCGCCAATCCTGGCCCGGCCGTATAGGCGATCACGTCGAGCTCCGTCCAATCCATGCGCCCATCGGCCATCACCTCGCGCACCAGCGCCGGCAAGCGCCGCACGTGATCCCGCGACGCCAATTCCGGCACGACGCCCCCGTAGGTCGCATGCATCTGCGCCTGCGTATGCAGGCGATGCGCGAGCAAGCCTCGCTCCGTCTCATAGAGCGCCACGCCCGTTTCGTCGCATGAAGATTCGATCCCGAGAATACGCACGCCACGTCCTTGCGCAAAAACGGAAATTGTACCTTCGGGCGTCTCGAATGACCAAAACCGCCTTGCCAGCCATCTGCTCAACCTCTATAATGCGAGTTTTCGTATCATCCATTCGAATCGAGGATCGAGATGCCCGGTATCCGCGTCAAAGAAAACGAACCCGTTGAAGTCGCCGTGCGCCGCTTCAAGCGCACGGTCGAAAAAGCTGGTGTCCTCACCGAGCTGCGCAAACGCGAGTTCTATGAAAAGCCCACCGCCGAGCGCAAGCGCAAGCGCGCCGCCGCGATCAAGCGCTATCAAAAGCGCCTGCGCAGCCAAATGTTGCCGCCCAAGATGTATTGATGGAATTCAGGCTGGGGCGGCGCTGCGCGTCAGCCCCTGTTTCGCCTCTGCTGCCGTGACCCGCTCCCTCGTCCGGCACCGTCCTCATCCAAGAACGCCGATCGCCCGACGTCTGACGTTGGTCGTCCGGCCATGATCCCGCGCGACTTCATCGACGAGCTGCTCGCCCGCGTCGACCTGGTCGACGTCGTCGGCAAGCGCCTCAAGCTCAAGAAATCCGGCGCCAACTACTTCGCCTGCTGCCCCTTCCACGGCGAAAAAACGCCCTCCTTCTCCGTCTCGCCCGCCCGGCAGTTCTACCACTGCTTCGGCTGCGGCGCGCACGGCACCGCCATCACCTTCCTCATGGAATACGAAGGGCTGGGCTTCGTCGAGGCGGTGGAAGCACTCGCTGCCGAAACGGGAATGCAGGTGCCGCGCGCCCAAGGCACACTCTCCGCCGCCGAAGCCGCACAGCAAAAAAGCGAGCGCCAGCTCCTGCTGGAAGCGCACGCCAAAGCGGCCGACTTCTACCGCCGCAGCCTCGAGCGCAGCCCCAAAGCCCGCGCCTACCTCGAACAGCGTGGCATCCTTCCCGCCACCGCCGAGCGTTTCGGCCTGGGCTACGCCCCGCCCGAATGGCAGGCGCTCTCTGCCGTCTTCCCCCACTACGGCGAGCCGCTGCTCGAAAAAGCCGGCCTCGTCATCGCCAACCCCGACAGCGGCAAACGCTACGACCGATTCCGCGACCGGCTCATCTTTCCCATTCACGACCGACAGGGGAAGATCATCGCCTTCGGCGGGCGCAGCCTCGACGGCGGCGAACCGAAGTACCTCAACTCCCCCGAGACCCCCCTCTTCGAGAAAGGCCGCACGCTCTACGGCCTGGCGCTCGCACGCGACGGGATCCGCGAGGCGGGCTTTGCCCTGGTCACCGAAGGCTACGTCGACGTCATCATGCTCGCCCAGCACGGCCTCACCAACGCCGTCGCGGCGCTGGGCACCGCCACCACCGGCGAGCACGTGCGCACGCTGCTCGCACTCACCGACCACGTCGTCTTCTGTTTCGATGGCGACGAAGCCGGCCGCCGCGCCGCCTGGCGCGCCCTGGAAAACTCCCTCGAAGCGCTCAAGGACGACAGCCGCCTGCGTTTCGTCTTCCTCCCTCCCGAACACGACCCCGACAGCTTCGTGCGCGCGAACGGCGCCGACGCCTTCCGTGCCCTCATCGCCGACGCGGCCAAACCGCTCACCACGTACCTCTTCGACGAACTCACGCGGGACGAAGACCTGCACACCGCCGAAGGACGCGCCCGGCTCGCCCACCTCGCCAAGCCGCTGATCGCCAAAATCCGCGCCCCCATGCTGCGTCTGCAGCTAGAAAAGGAACTTGCCGATCGCACCGGGCTCGCCATCGAAACCCTGCACGAGTGGATTCCGCCCGCAGAAGCCGCCCCCCCTTCCTCGCCCCGGGCGGCACCGCCGCGCCGCGCCCGCCCGCCCGCCCGCTGCGCCCCTCTGCCGCTCGCCGCGCTGCTGCTGCGGCTACTCATCGCCCATCCGCTGCTCGCCGCCCGGCTCCCGGTCGAACTCCTGCCGCTCGACGAGCCCGAACCCGAATGGCGCGCCTGCGCCGCGCTCATCGACGCCATCGAAGTCGGCACGCTCGATGCGCGCGCCACCCCCGCCATCCTCGTCGAGCACTTCCGCAGCAGCGAGCATGGCGAAGCATTCTCCCGCCACGCCGCGGCGCTCCTCGAAGAAACGCACTCCTGGGAAGACGCCGAATCCACCCTGAACGACGTCGTACACACCCTGCGCCGCCGCCGCCTCGAGCGCGAGATCGATTCCCTCATCGCCCTCGGCCGCCAGCGCAAGCTCACGCCAGAGGAAACCCTGCGCATCGGCGAACTTTTGCGCGAGAAAGCCCGTCTCACCCCCGTCGGCACCTTGGGTACGCTTCCCGCTCCCCAACCTCCCTAGAAGCGACGCCGGGTGTCGAATCTGCTATAACAAAAAAAGCAAGCCGCCCGATGTGCGGCGAGTCGTTTATAATCGTTGGTTTTTCCGGGAAAAACACGCTGCTGCCATGGCTCAAACTCCCAAGAATTCCCTCAAGCGCAAATCCTCCAAGCGCGCCAATCCCAAGGCCGAGAGCGCCTTCATCGAAGCGGTGGCCGCCAATCATTCTCCGGCCGACGCCGAAAAGCGCCGCACCCAGATCAAAGCGCTCATCGCGCTGGGCAAGGAACGCGGCTACCTTACCTACGCCGAGATCAACGACCATCTGCCCGACGACATCGTCGACTCCGAGCAGATCGAAGGCATCATCACCACCTTCAACAACCTCGGCATCCAGGTCTTCGAAGAAGCCCCCGCGCCCGAAGAGCTGCTCATGGCCGAAGCCCCTGCCGTGGGCGGTGCGGATGACGACATCGAAGAAGAAGCCGAGCAGGCGCTCTCCTCGGTCGACTCCGAATTCGGCCGCACCACCGACCCCGTGCGCATGTACATGCGCGAAATGGGCTCTGTCGAGCTGCTCACGCGCGAAGGCGAGATCGAGATCGCCAAACGCATCGAAGAAGGCCTGAAGAACATGGTGCAGGCCATCGCCGCCTGCCCGCTCACCATCGCGCACATGATCGAGACCATCGGCAAGATCGAGCGCGACGAAATCCGCATCGACGAAGTCGTCGACGGCCTCATCGACCATGAAGATCTCGCGCCGCTTGCCGAAGAAGACAACGAAGCCGAAGCGGCCGCGACCGACGTCGACCTCGATGCCCTCGCAGAAGACGAAGCGGAAGTCGACGAAGAAGCCGCCGAAGACGCTGAAACCGAAGCCCAAGGGGATCTGGACGACGAAAGCGACGAAGACCGCGCCGCCCGCATCCAGGCCGCCAACCTCGCCGAGCTCAAACGCGGCGCCATGCAGCACTTCGAGCGCATGCGCAGCCTCTACGCCGAGCTCGACCGCGCGCTCGAAGCCTACGGCAGCGAAGATCCGCGCTACACCGCGCTGCGCGACCAGATCGCCGGCGAACTGCTGCACATCCGCTTCACCGCCCGCTACATCGAACAACTGTGCGACGTCATCCGTAGCATGATCGAACAGGTGCGCCAGCACGAACGGGCGGTCTCGAAGCTGTGCACCGAGATCGGCACCATGCCGCGGGACTACTTCATCAAGGTCTTCCCCGAGCACGAAACCGACCTCGACTGGATCACCCGCGAGATCGAAGCCGGCAAACCCTGGTCCGAGTCGATGGTCAAAATCTACCCTTCCGTACTCGAAGAGCAGAACCGCATCCGCGAGATCGAACAGCGCGCCCGCATTCCGCTCAAGGAACTCAAGGACATCAACAAACGCATGTCCATGGGCGAAGCCAAGATGCGCGCCGCCAAGCGCGAGATGATCGAAGCCAACCTGCGCCTCGTCATCTCGATCGCCAAGAAATACACCAACCGCGGCCTGCAGTTCCTCGACCTCATCCAGGAAGGCAACATCGGCCTGATGAAAGCCGTCGACAAATTCGAATACCGCCGTGGCTACAAATTCTCCACCTACGCCACCTGGTGGATCCGGCAGGCCATCACCCGCTCGATCGCCGATCAGGCCCGCACCATCCGCATCCCGGTGCACATGATCGAGACCATCAACAAGATGAACCGCATCAGCCGCCAGATCCTGCAGGAGACGGGCGAAGAGCCCGACGCCGCCGAACTCGCGCGCCGCACGGAGATGCCCGAAGAAAAGATCCGCAAGATCCGCAAGATCGCCAAGGAACCGATCTCCATGGAGACGCCCATCGGCGACGACGAGGATTCGCATCTGGGCGAATTCATCGAGGACACCTCCGTGCTCGCCCCGGTCGATGCCGCGCTCATCGCCGACCTGCGCGAAGCCACGCGCGAAGTGCTCGAAACGCTCAACCCGCGCGAAGCCAAGGTGCTGCGCATGCGCTTCGGCATCGAGATGAACACCGACCACACCCTCGAAGAAGTCGGGCGGCAATTCGACGTCACCCGCGAGCGCATCCGCCAGATCGAAGCCAAAGCCCTGCGCAAACTGCGCCACCCCACCCGCTCCGAGCGCCTGCGCAGCTTCCTCGACAACGAAGTCTGAAGCCTCTCACCGCCTCGGCCCCGCCCTCTGGGCGGGGCTTTTTCATGCGATAATCTTCGCTGCTGGGCCCATAGCTCAACGGTTAGAGCAGCGGACTCATAATCCGTTGGTTGCTGGTTCGAATCCAGCTGGGCCCATCAA
>NZ_JSYB01000007.1:0-93709 GCF_054823945.1 Tepidiphilus sp. HLB4
AAATTTACAGAAAAAAGGTTGCACAACCGACGTTCGCGGGCTTGCAGATAGGTCTGGTGCCGTGCCGCCAGGATCGCGTGGTCTTCCCCTGCATGTCGCTGGGCGGGGGTGACGTAGCGCAGGCCGCTGTGGCGATGCTCGACGTTGTACCAGTGCACAAAGTTCTGTCCCCAGCAACGGGCTTCGTCCAGGCTGGCGAAGCCGCGCGCCGGGAATTCGGGGCGGTACTTCGCCGTCTTGAAGAGCGATTCGACGAAGGCGTTGTCGTCGGACACCCTGGGGCCTGAGGTTCCCTCCTCCCGCTGCGCCAAGCCGTCAATCGGTGGAATCAGGCAACACGACGATTTAGCCCCCTGACAACATGGGGAATCAACCCCGATCGATCAACTCTCCGACGTGCGTCAGCAACGGCTATAAATTCAGTGACACAGGCCAACGAGTGAAACTTGATACACCGAGTTGAATGGAAGCGGCATCATGCTGGACCGGATCGGTGCCAGCAGTAGATCTTTCCCACCCCGGCGTCCTGCCTACTCCTCGCCTCGGCCCTGCTCGCCGAATGCAACGAGGAAAGGATGAGCGACAAGGTCTATCTCAACTCGCATGCCTGATCTTGACATTTCAATGACATCGACTTGGTACATTTACAGGAAGAAAGTTGCACCACCCCTCATCTCGACTATCATGATTCCGTTATCCCTGAGGAGGTCCACGGCATGAAAATCGCTTTTCTCGGCCTCGGCCGGATGGGTTCCGGCATGGCACAGAACCTGCTGCGCGCTGGCCATGAGCTCGTCGTCTATAACCGCACGCCGGAGCGGATGCAGCCGTTGGTGGCGCAAGGCGCGAAACCGGCAGCCAGCCCCGCGGAGGCAGTTCAGGGTGTGGATGCCCTAGTGACGATGCTCGCCGACGATGCAGCGGTGGAAACGGTGCTCTTCGGCGCGAACGGCGCCTTTGCCGCGCTTCCTGCTGGTGCGATCCACGTCTCGTCGAGCACCCTGAGCGAGGCTTTCGTCGTGCGGCTGGCCGAGGAACACGCCCGTGCCGGGCACGGTTTCGTCTCCGCCCCGGTGTTCGGCCGGCCCGAGGCCGCCGCGGCGGGCAAACTGCGCGTGGTCGTCGCCGGAACACCGCAGTTCGTCGAATGCGCTCGTCCGATCTTCGAGGCGATCGGCGAAGCCGTGCACGTCGTCGGCACGCAACCCCAACTGGCCAACGTCGTCAAGCTCGCGGGCAACTTCATGATCATGGCGCTTCTCGAGGCGCTGGGCGAATCCTATGCCCTGATGCGCAAGGCCGGTATCGAGCCGCTGCAGTTTCTCGAGATCATCAACGGGCTCTTTCGCTCGCCGGTCTATGAAAACTACGGCCGCATCGTGGCCGAAGAGCGATTCTCCCCTGCCGGCTTCGCGGCCAAGCTGGGGCTGAAAGACATGCGCTTCGTGCTCGCTTCGGCCGAACGCGCCGCGGCGCCCATGCCGCTCGCGAGCCTCGTGCGCGACCGCTTCCTCGCCCTGATGGCCCAGGGCGGAGAGTCGCTCGACTGGGCGGCGCTCACCCGCATTGCGGCGATGGAGGCGGGTTTGGGCGCGGCGGCAAAGGGCGATACCCCATGATCCTCTACCTCCACGGTTTCCGCTCCTCGCCCCAGTCGATGAAAGCGCGCGCGCTCGCCGCGCACATGGCGGCCAAAGGGCTCGCCGACGCGTTCCGCTGCCCCCAGCTGCCGGTGGCTCCGGCGGAGGCGATGGCCATGCTGCGCACCGAAGTGGCGCGGCTCGCCGAGCACACAGGACGGCTGCCGACGGTGGTGGGAAGCTCGCTGGGTGGTTTCTACGCCACCCGGCTCGCCGAGGAACTGGGCGTGCGGGCGGTGGCGGTCAATCCGGTGGTCCATCCGTCGCGGGGGCTTTCCGCCTACGTGGGCCGGCTCACCAACCTCTACACCGGCGAGACGTTCGAGTGGACGTCGGAACACGTGGCGCAGCTGCGGGCGCTGGAGCGCGATCGCCTGGAGCATCCCGAGCGGATCTGGCTGATGGTAGAGCTGGGCGACGAGCTGCTCGATCACCGCCAGACCATTGCCTTCTACCAAGGCGCGACGCAGACGGTGCTCGAAGGGGGCGATCACAGTTTCACCCGCTGGAACGACTACCTCGACGAGATCCTCGTCTGGGCCGGGCTGATGCCGACAGGGCATGCGGGGACACACTGACGGCCGCCGGTGCTACCATTGACACCACCCATTCTTCGGAAGGAGCGACCATGGAAGAGAAGACCCCGCCGCGCGTCAGCCTGCGCCAGATCGAAGGGTTCCAGTTCGAAGTGCGTTTCGGCGAAGGCATGTCGCCGCTGCTCACCGACGAGCCGCCGCCGCTAGGAAAGGGTACGGGTCCCGCACCCACCCACCTGCTCCTTGCCGCCGTGGGCAACTGCATGGCCTCGAGCCTCTATTTCGCCCTGACGAAGTTCAAGAACGATCCGCAGGGCGTACGGGCCGAGGCGAGCGCCGAGATGGGGCGCAACGAGGCCGGCCGCTTGCGCGTGCGTCGCATCCACGTGCGCCTGGAAATCGGGGCGCCCGCCGCCGCCCTGCAGCATCTGGACCGCATCCTGGGGCAATTCGAGGAATTCTGCGTCGTCGGCCAGAGCGTGGCCGCCGGCATCCCGCTGGTGCTGAGCGTATTCGACGGCGAAGGCAAGCAGCTGAAATGAATCCGGCGCTCCCCTGCGCAGCGGGCAGCCGCCCCCCCTCGCCCTGCCCGCCCGCCGCCCGATGACGCTCATCCAGTGGCTCGACTACGCGGGCGTAGCGGTGTTCGCCCTCTCTGGGGGGATCACCGCGGCGCGCAAACGGCTCGACCCAGTGGGGTTTGCCCTCATCGGCACGGTGACCGGCATCGGCGGCGGCACGCTGCGCGACCTGCTGCTCGATCGCCCCGTCTACTGGATCACGCAGTGGGAATATCTCGTCATCACTCTGCTCGCCGCCTGGGCGGTGTTCGTCTGGGGGCGATTCGCACCGCGTCCGGCACGCCCGGTGCGCTGGAGCCGGCTGCTGGACTGGGCCGACGCGGTGGGTCTGTCGGTCTTCGCGCTCATCGGTGCGCAAGCCGCGCTCTCGGCCGGGGCGAACGGGTTCATCGCCGTGGTGATGGGCATGATGACGGCGAGCTTTGGGGGGCTCTTGCGCGACATCCTCTGCAACGAGATCCCCATGATCCTGCACCGCGAGATCTACGCTTCCGCCGCCGCGGCCGGGGCGGCGGTCTACGTCCTCGGACTGAAGGCCGGCTGGCCCCACGATCCCACGCTCGCCGCTGGTGCCGGCACGGCCCTCGCGCTGCGCGGGCTGGGCATCACGCGGGGCTGGCATCTGCCGGCCTATGAGGGCGGAGCCCATCACAGCCCATAATCCTCCCCGTCCCCCCGCAGCGCCCGCTCCACCACTTCGCGTTTGAGGTGCGGCGCGAAGGCTTCGATGAAGGCGAAGACGAAGCCGCGCAGGTAGGCGTCGCGCAGGATGCCGATGCGCGTCGTGTTCGATTCGATCAGATGCCCCAGGTCGCGGCAGACGAGGTCGGCGTCGGCCGCCGGGTCGAAGGCCATTTTCGCCAGAATCCCCACGCCCAACCCCATGCGCACGTAGGTCTTGATGACATCCGAGTCGATCGCCGTGAGCACCACCTCTGGCTTGAGGGCGCGGCCGAGGAAGGCCTTGTTGATGTGGTTGCGGCCGGTGAAAGCGCCGTCGTAGGTGATGACGGGGTGCCGCGCGATCGCCTCCAGGGTGAGCGGCTCCAGCGTGGCGAGTTCGTGGCCTTTGGGCACGACCAGCGCGTGCGTCCACTGGTAGCAGGGTAGTTCGACCAGCTCGGGGAAATCGCCGATGCCTTCGGTGGCGATGGCGAGATCGGCCTCGCCGGCGATCACCATCTCGCACACCTGCCGGGGGCTGCCCTGGTGCAACGAAAAGCGCACCTTGGGAAAACGCTCGCGGAAGTTGCGGATCACCGTCGGCAGCACATAGCGCGCCTGGGTGTGGGTGGTGGCGATCGACAGCACCCCCTCGTCGGCGCGCGAGAATTCTTCCGCCACCGCGTGCAGGTGGTTCATGTCGCGCAGCATGCGCTCGCAGATCGCCACGATCTGGCGCCCCGGTTCGGTGAGCGCGGTGAAGCGCTTGCCGTGACGCACGAAGATGTCCACGCCCAGCTCCTGCTCGAGGGCACGGATCTGCTTGGAGACGCCGGGCTGCGAGGTGAAGAGCGCATCGGCCGCCTCGGACACGTTCAAATTGTGCCGCACCACTTCGACGACGTAGCGGATCTGCTGCAGGTTCATCACCGTTTCCTAATAACCGCCGGTTATCGAAGTCTAACGCAAATCGCCTGTTATGCGCCAGAGGCGGCCGCTACACTGCCGCCATCGCATAAAGGAAACCTTGCATGTACCGCTACGATTCCTGGGATCAGGCTCTGGTGCAGTCCCGCGTCGCGCAGTACCGCGACCAGCTGCGCCGTTTCCTTGCCGGCGAGCTCGGCGAGGACGAATTCCGCCCGCTGCGCCTGCAAAACGGCCTCTACGTCCAGCGCCATGCGCCCATGCTGCGCGTGGCCATCCCCTACGGATTGCTGGAGGCGCGGCAGCTGAGGGCGCTGGCCGACATCGCCCGCCGCTACGACCGCGGCTACGGCCACTTCACCACGCGGCAGAACCTCCAGTTCAACTGGATCCGGCTGGAGGATACGGCCGACATCCTCGAGCGTCTGGCCGAAGTGGGGCTGCACGCCATCCAGACTTCCGGCAACTGCATCCGCAACCTCACCACCGATCCGTTTGCCGGCGCGGCCCCGGATGAGCGCGTCGATCCGCGCCCCTGGTGCGAACTGATCCGCCAATGGTCGAGTTTCCACCCCGAGTTCGCCTTCCTGCCGCGCAAGTTCAAGATCGCCGTGCATGGGGCCGAGGAAGACCGCGTGCTCGTCCGGGCCCACGACATCGGCCTCGAACTCTTGCCGGGCGAAGATCCCCTCCTGCCGCGGGTGCGCGTCTTCGTGGGCGGCGGACTGGGACGCACGCCGATCCTGGGCAAGCTCCTCTACGACGAGGTGCCGGCCGAGGAACTCTTCACCGTGCTGGAAGCGATCCTGCACGTCTACAACCGCCATGGGCGGCGCGACAACCTCTACAAGGCGCGCATCAAGATCCTGGTGCAGGCGATCGGCGTCGACGCCTTTCGCGCCGAGGTCGATGCCTACCGCGCCGAACTCGCGGCCCAGGGCGAGGCCCTGCGGCCCACGCGCGAGGAGATCGAACGCGTGGCGGTGCATTTCGACGATCTGCGCCGCGTGCGGGCGCGGCAAACCGAGCCGCCTGCCGTCGCGCCGCTCGGCGCGGACGAATGGCCGGCCTTCACGCGCTGGCGGCAGCGCAACGTGCACCTGCAGCGCCAGCCGGGTTACGCCCTCGTCGTGCTCACCACCAAGCGCGCCACGAGCGCTCCGGGCGACGTTTCCGCCACGGAGATGGAGGCGATCGCCGACTGGGCCGAACGCTACGGCGACGGCGAGATCCGCGTCACGCATGAGCAGAACCTGGCGCTTGCCTGGGTGCGCGAGGAAACGCTGCCGGGACTGTGGCGCGAGGCGCGCGCCCTCGGTTTCGGGCATCCGAGCTTTCGCCTGGCGCACGATCTCATCTCCTGCCCCGGTGGCGACTACTGCGCCCTCGCCAACGCCCGCTCGATTCCGGTGGCGCAAGCGCTGCTCGCCGAGTTCGCCGAAGCGGAGCTGGAAGACATCGGGCCGCTGTCGATCAACGTCTCGGGCTGCATGAACGCTTGCGGCCACCATCACGTGGGGCATATCGGCGTGCTCGGGGTGGATAAGAACGGCGAGGAATGGTTCCAGGTGACGATCGGCGGGCGGCAGGGGAACGACACGCGGCTGGGTAAGGTGATCGGGCCGGCTTTCCGCGCCGAGGACATGCCGCGCGTGGCGCGCACCCTGGTCGAAACCTACCGCGCCCGACGCGCCCCGGGCGAGACCTTCCTCGACACGCTCGACCGCCTGGGCCCGGCGCCTTTCAAGGAGGCCGTCTATGCCGGTACCCCCGCCGCCCGTCACCCCGCGCTCCAGGAGGCCGCCGATGTGGAAGCTTGAGCTCGACGGCCGCGTCTCTGCCTACCGCGCGGTGCTGGTATCGGCCTGGGAAGCCTCGCTCGACGAAGCGGATGCCGTGCTGGCACTCCCGGCCTGGCGCGAGGCGCTCGCCGCGGGCCGCTCGCCGCTGCCGCGGCGGGTGTGGCTCGCGCCGGAAGAAGAACCGCTCCTCACGGCGGAAGAATGCGCCCGGCTCGGGGAGATCGTGCTGCCTTTTGCCAAATTCACCGACGGACGGGCCTTCAGCCAGGCCACGCGCCTGCGTCGGCGCGGCTGGCATGGCCGGCTCACCGCTTTCGGTGCCTTCCTGCTCGACCAGCTCGATTATCTTCGCCGCTGCGGTTTCGACGGCTTCGTCCCCGACCCGGCCCGCTACGACCGTGCAACCCTGGAGCACGACGGCACCCGCTTGCTGACCGTCTTCCCCGAACCCTATCAGGCGAGCGCCGCCGTGCCCGAGCCGCTTTTCCGTCGCCGGGCGCGCGGACTTGCCGAGGAGCGAACCCCATGAGCGATCCCACCCACCCCCGGCTCGATGCCGCCGAACTGGCGGCGCTCGACAAAAAAACCGAAGCCGCCGTCGCCCTGCTCGAGCGCATCGCCCGCGAGCACGCTCCGGCGGCGCTCGCGAGCAGCCTGGGCGCCGAGGACATGGTACTCACCGACCTCATCGCCCGCCACGCCCCTTCCATCGACCTCTTCGTGCTCGACACCGGCCGTCTGCACGAGGAAACCTACGCCCTGATCGCCCGGGTAGAAGCGCACTACGGCCTGCGTCTGCGGCTCTTCGCCCCGCAGGCCGAGGACGTGGAAGCCTTCGTCGCCCGCCATGGCATCAACGGATTCTATGATTCGCTCGAAGCGCGCCTTGCCTGCTGCGACGCGCGCAAGGTGCGTCCGCTCGCCCGGGCGCTCACCGGCAAGCGCGCCTGGATCACGGGCATGCGCCGCGAGCAATCCCCCACCCGCAGCGACCTGCCGCAGCAGCAATGGGACGAAGCGCACGGGCTGGCGAAATTCAACCCGCTCGCCGACTGGAGCGCGAACGACGTCTGGGCCTACCTGCGCCACCACGGCGTGCCCTTCCACCCCCTGCACGAGCGTTTCTACCCCAGCATCGGCTGCGCCCCCTGCACCCGCGCCGTGGCCGCGGGCGAAGACCCGCGCGCCGGCCGCTGGTGGTGGGAACAGCCCGAACACAAGGAATGCGGCCTGCACCGCCGCCCCGCCCTTTCCGGAGAGACCCGATGATCGCCCCCTCCGCCCATCTCGACCGGCTCGAAGCCGAGGCCATCCACATCCTGCGCGAAGTGGCGGGGCAGTGCCAGAACCCGGCCCTGCTCTTCTCCGGCGGCAAGGATTCGCTCTGCCTGCTGCGGCTCGCCGAAAAAGCCTTCCGCCCCGGCCGTTTTCCCTTTCCCCTGCTGCACATCGACACCGGCCACAACTACCCCGAGGTGATCGCCTTCCGCGACCGGCGCGCCGCCGAGCTCGGCGAGCGGCTCATCGTGCGCTCGGTGGAAGACTCCATCGCCCGCGGCACGGTCCGCCTCGCCCGTCCAGACGAGTCGCGCAACCGGCATCAGTCGGTGACCCTGCGCGAGGCGATCGAGGAGTTCGGTTTCGACTGCCTCATCGGCGGTGCGCGCCGCGACGAGGAAAAAGCCCGCGCCAAGGAGCGCGTCTTCAGCGTGCGCGACGAGTTCGGCCAATGGGATCCGAAGAACCAGCGTCCGGAGCTGTGGCGCCTCTACAACGCCAAGGTCCCCGCCGGCGGGCACGTGCGCGCCTTCCCCCTCAGCGACTGGACGGAACTGGACGTATGGCAGTACATCGCCCGCGAGGGGCTGGAACTGCCCTCGATCTACTTCGCCCACCCCCGTCCCTGCGTGCGCCGCGGCAACCTGCTCGCACCGGTCACCGAGCTCACCCCGGTGCGCGAGGGCGAGACGGTGGAGACGCTGTGGGTGCGTTTTCGCACGGTGGGCGACATCCCCTGCACCGCGCCGGTGGAATCGCGCGCCCGCACGATCGAGGAGATCCTGCGCGAGACCGCCGCCACCACCGTCTCCGAGCGAGGGGCGACGCGCCTCGACGACCAGACGCACGAAGCGTCGATGGAACAACGCAAACGCGAGGGCTACTTCTGATGGATACCGTACTGCGCTTTCTCACCTGCGGCAGCGTCGATGACGGCAAGAGCACGCTCATCGGGCGGCTGCTCTACGACAGCCGGGCGCTGCTGGTCGACACCCTCGAAGGCATCGAGCGCACCAGCCGGCGCCGCGGGGCCGCCGCCCCCGACCTCTCGCTCGTCACCGACGGGCTGATCGCCGAGCGCGAACAGGGCATCACCATCGACGTCGCCTACCGCTACTTCCGCAGCGGCGCGCGCACCTTCATCATCGCCGACGCACCGGGCCACGAGCAATACACCCGCAACATGGTCACCGCCGCCTCCACCGCCCAGCTCGCCGTGCTGCTGGTCGACGTGCGCCAGGGACTCACGGCCCAGACCCGGCGCCATGCCCTGCTCGCCGACCTCGTCGGCATCCCGGCGCTGGCGATCGCGGTCAACAAAATGGACCTCGTCGGGTTCGACCCGGCCGCCTTCGAGGAGGTGGTCTACGCCTTCGAAGACTTCGCCGAAGCCAGCGGCCTGCGCGCGCGCCGCCACTACCTCCCCATGTCGGCCCTTTTGGGCGACATGGTGGTCGAGCGCGGCGAGCATCTACCCTGGTACCTGGGCCCGACGCTGCTGGAAGTGCTCGAACGCACCCCGGCCGAGGACGGCGCGAGCCGAAAACCTTTCCGCTTCCCCGTGCAATGGGTCTGCCGGCCGCGCGAAGCCACCGACCCCCTGCTGCACGACTACCGCGGCCTGGCGGGACGGGTCGCGGCCGGCACGATCGCCGTGGGCGAGGAGATCGTCGTGCTGCCCTCCGGGCGCCGCAGCCGCGTGACCGCCATCGAACTGGGCGGCGTGCCGCGCGAGCGCGCCGTCGCCGGTGATTCGGTCATGATCCGGCTCGCCGACGATCTCGACGTCGGCCGAGGCGAAATGCTCGTGCGCGCCGACCAATCCGCGCCGGCGCTCACCCGCGGCGTGGAAGCCGACCTCGTCTGGCTCGACCCGGCCCCTCTCGCCCCCCGGCGCACCTACCTGCTGCGCCACACCACGCGCGAAGTGCAGGCGCGGATCGAAGCGATCGAATGGAACCTGGACGTGGCCACGCTCGAGCGCGTGCCGGCGCACGAACTCGCGATGAACGACATCGCCCGCGTGCGCGTGAAGCTCGCCCAGCCGATCGCCGCCGACCCCTACGAGGCGCTGCGCGACACCGGCAGTTTCCTTCTCCTCGACCCCGTCACCTGGGACACGGTGGCCGCGGGGATGATCCGCGGAGCGCAGTGAAGCCTATCGCTTCGGTGCGGCACCGTGCTCCGCTTCCTCCGGCGTCGGCTGGTACACTCCCCAGTCGACGCCGGACGCCCCAGGACGGGGCAGCGTTGCGCGCACCCGTTCCCGCTCGCGGTGCAGCCAGGCCCGAGCGAGCATGAGCGCCGAAACCGGGGCCGTCAGGAAGAGAAAGAGGGTGACGAGCAGCTCATGGATCGACCACTCGCCGCGCACACCGCCGAAATAGACGATCGACGCGAGCAGTACTCCGCCCACTCCCAGCGTGGTCGCCTTGGTCGGCGTGTGCAGGCGCTGCATCGTCTGCGGCAGCCGCACCAGCCCCCACGAGCCCACCAGACCGAAGAACGCCCCCACGAGCAGCAAGGCTGCGACCAGCATATCCGCCATCTCGCCCCTCCTATTCGATGATCTGCCCGCGCAGCACATAGCGGCAAAACGCCACCGTCGACACGAACCCGATCATGGCGAAAAAAAGCGCCGCCACGAACGGCACCGAGCTTCCCTGCCAGATGCCCCAGGTGACGATGAGCGCGATCACGTTCACCGTCAAGGTATCCATCGCCAGCACCCGATCGACCAGATCTGGGCCGCGCCAAAGCCGCCAGGCACACAGCAGCACCCCCAACCCGAACGCCGCCAGCGCCACCAACGCCGCCATCTCGATCATGATTCATCCTCCCCGAACATCCGCATCAGGCGCGCTTCGTAACGCGCCTTGATCTCGGCCACCGTCGCCGCCGCATCCTCGGTGTGCAGGCAATGCACCAGCAGCGCCGAACCGTCTGCGGCCAGATCGCAGCTCACCGTGCCCGGTGTCATGGTGATCGTGCCCGCGAGCAAGGTGATCGCCTCCTGTACGCGCAATTCCAGCGGCACGACGAGCCAGCTCGAGCGCAGCGTCTCGGGCCGGCGCAGCAGCACCCAGCCGGCCACCTGCACGTTGGCCTTGGCGATGTCCCACAGCACGACGGCCGCATAGGCCAGCGCGGCGCGCCACGAGCGCACCGGCGGCGGATCCGGCCAGAAAGGGCGCAGGAGCCGCGGAATCACCACGCCCACAATCGCACCCATCAGCCAATGCGCCGCGGCGAACTCGTTTTGCAGCGCCACCCACGTCAGGATCAGCGCCAGACTCAAGACCGGATGCGGCAGCCAGCGCCGCAGGCGCGCACGAACGCTCATCGGAACACCCCCGCCCCCGTCACCGCCTGCACGTAGGCACCCGGCTCGAGCAAGGCCTGGGCTGCCTGCGTGAAATAGGCGAGCGCCGGCTCGGCAGCGATCGCCCAGGCGAACATCGCCGCGAACAGCAGCGCGAGCGCCGCCACGCCGCCCGCCGCCGGTCCGCGTGCCGCGGCCGGCGCCTCCCCTTGCGCCTTCCAAAACACCCGCGAACCCGCCCGCGACAGACCCAGCAGCAGGAGGAAAGACGTCACGAGCACGAAGGCCCAGCTCGCTGCCCCGGCGCCCCCCTCCACCGGGATGCTGCGCAGCAGCGCGATCTTGCCGACGAAGCCGGAGAGCGGCGGCAGGCCCACCGCCGCGATCGCCGCGAGGAAAAAGCCCCCGCCGAGCAGCGCCCGTCCGGCGAAATTCTGGCCGCCGACAACGGCGTCGCCTTCCTTGCGCCGTGCCGCACGCACCAGATCGGCGAGCACGAAGAGCGCGGCGCCAGCCAGGGTGGAATGCACCAGATAATAGAGCCCGGCCCCCAGGCGCGGCGCCTGCGCCCCCGCAAGCCCGACGAAGAGCACGCCGATCGAGGCGATGGAGGCAAAACCGGCGAGCACCCCCAGCGTGGGTGCGGCCAGCACCCCCAAAGCCCCGGCCAACAAGGTAAGCCAGGCGAGCGGCTCCAGCGCCGCCAGCTGCCCCAGACCCAGGCCGACGAGCGCGAAGCGCAGCAGCGCATAAGCCCCGACCTTGGAGAGCAAGGCAAAGAGCGCCGCCGCCACCCCCGGCGCGTGCCCGTAGGCCCCCGGCAGCCAGAACTGCAGCGGCACCACCGCCGCTTTCAGCAAGAAAACGACGCACAGCAGCATCCCCCCGGCCATGAGGATGCCCCGATCGGAAGCCGGCACCGTCGGCACGCGCACTGCCAAATCGGCGAAATTGAGGGTGCCGGCCGCGTTGTAGACGAGCGAGACGGCGAAGAGAAAGAGCGTCGAACCGATGAGGTTCACCACCATGTACTGCATGGCGTTCGTCAGGCGCGCCGCGCCGCCGCCATGCACCATCAGCCCGTAGGAGGCGATCAGCATCACCTCGAAGAAGACGAAGAGGTTGAAAAAGTCGCCCGTGAGAAAAGCGCCATAAATCCCCATGAGCTGGAACTGGAAGAGCGGGTGAAAATGCGGCCCGGCCCGGTCCCAGGCAGAGAGCGCCTGCAGCAGGAGCACGGCTCCCAAACCGGCAGTGAGCAGCACCAAGGCCACCGACAGGCGATCGGCCACCAGCGCGATGCCGTAGGGTACCGGCCAGTCCCCCAGCCGATAGACGAGGATTTCGCCCTCGCGCACCGCGGCGAAGAGTAGGATGGCGACTCCAATCTGGGCGGCGGCCGAAGCAAAGGCGAGCACGCGCGCCAGCACCACGTCCTGGCGCGTGAGCGCCACCATCACTGCCGCGCTCACCGCCGGAATCAGCACCGGCAAGACCGGCAGATGCGCCGTCACCGGTCCGTCTCCGTCGCGCGCGTCACCGGCGGCACGTCGATGCGCTCCTCGCCCGCCTCGAAGCGCGCCCGGATCGCCAGCACCACCAGGAGCGCCGTCATCCCGAAGGAAATGACGATGGCCGTGAGCACCAGCGCCTGCGGCAGCGGATCGGCGAAGCGCGTCACACCTTCCTCCCAAATCGGCGGCGCGCCCAAGCTCAACCGTCCCGCGACGAAGACGAAGAGGTTGGTGGCGTAGGAGAGCAGCGACAGACCCAGCACCACGGGAAAAACCTGCCTCAGACAGCACAGATACAGCCCGGCGGCGGTCAGCGCCCCGATGAGCACGGCGAACAAGCCTTCCATCTCACGATTCCTCCCTCGACGACTCCGGCGACACGTCCGGATCCATGGGCGTGCGGTTCGGCGCAAACCCCGCCAGCCGCCCCAGGCGCGCCAGCTGCGCCAAGGCCAGCGTCACCGCTCCGAACACCGTCAGCAGCACCCCCAGATCGAACCCCATGGCGCTCGCCAGCGCCACCGGCCCGATGCCCGGAAGATGCACTTCTCCATGGGCACTGCGCAAAAAGGACGCGCCCAAGCCCATCGCCGCCATGCCGGTGATGCCGGCCACGAGCAAGCCCGCACCGATCCACAGATGGGCATCGACGCGCAGGCGCTGCATCGTCCAGCACAGGCCGCTCGCCATGTACTGGATCAGGAAGGCGAGCGCCACGAGCAGCGCGGCAATGAACCCGCCGCCCGGGGCATTGTGCCCACGCAAGAACACATAGACCCCGGCCGTGAGCAGGAAAGGCAACATCACCCGCGCCGTCACGGCGAAAGGCAGAGGATGGCGCGTGGGCGAGAGGGCGAAGGGGAAATGCCAGGCGCGAAGCCCCTCGCGCGCCGGCCCCTCCTGCATCCCCTGCAGCAGGGCATAGATCACCAGTCCGGCGATGCCCAGCACCGTGATCTCGCCGTAGGTGTCGTAGCCGCGGAAATCGACCAGGATCACATTGACCACGTTGCGCCCTCCGCCTTCTGGTACCGAACGGCTCCAGAAATACTCGGCCAGGGTGGGGGCCTCATTGCGCATCATCACCCAGGCGAGCAGCCCCACCGCCAGGCCGACGAGTATCGCCACCACCGCCGCACCTCGCGGTGCCGACGCCCGGGGTGCATCCTGCTGTGGCAGGAAGAACAGCGTAAGCAAGAGCAGCACGGTGGTTACCGCCTCCACCGCGATCTGAGTAAGCGCCAGATCCGGCGCGGACGCATGAAGGAAAGCGAGCGAAACGACCAGCCCCACCACTCCGATGAGCAGCACCGCCCGCAGTCGCTCATGATGCCAGCGCAGCACGGCGGCGGTGGCCACGAGCGCAAGGCCGGCGAAGATCCAGGCCAGTCCGTTGGCGGGCGTGGGCGGACGCTGCGGCTGCCAGCCCTCCCCTGTACCCCAACCCAGCGCGAGCGCAAGGAGGCTCACCAGGGCGAGCAGCAGCACGTAGCGCCCCAGTACCCCCAAGTGCAGGCGAGCGACGAGGCAGTGCGCCCCCCGCACCAACCCTTCCTGCGCGGCGAAGAACGCCCTTCGTCCATCGAGCGGCAAAGCCCAGGCAAGCACCCGGCAAGACAGCGCTTGGTAGCGCCACACCAGCGCCGCACCACAAACGAAGGCCGCGGCCGACACCACGAGCGGCGCGCCGAACCCATGCCACGGCGCGAGCTCCGGCCACTCACGGCCGCTCCCCGCGGCGGCCGCGCTCGCCGCAACGAGCAAGGGCTCGGCCAGACCGGGCCACAGCCCCAACGCCACCACCGCCACGACCAGGGCCAAGGGTGGCCCCCACAGCAGCGCCGGAGGATCGTGCGGACGTCGTCCTTCCGGAAAGCGCAACGGCCCGAAGAAGAGCGCCGAAAAATACCGGAACGCGTAGGCCGCGGAGAAGATCGTCGCCAAGACGACGATTCCCCACAGCAGCCAGCCGTCCCCCCAGCGTGTCGCCAGCACCTCGGAGAGCATCGTCTCCTTGGAGACGAACCCGTTCAACGGCGGCACCCCGGCCATCGACAGTGCCGCCAGCGTTCCCATGCCTGCCGTCCCCGGCATGACTTTGGCCAGGCCCCCGAGGCGGCGCAGGTCGCGCGAACCCGTCTCGTGATCGACGATGCCCGCGTTCATGAAGAGCGCCGCCTTGAAGGTGGCGTGCATCAAGACATGCAGCAGAGCGGCGAACACCGCCGCAGGCGAGCCCAAGCCAAGGAGCATGGTCACCAAACCCAGATGACTCACGGTGGAATAGGCCAGCAGCGCCTTCAGATCGTCCTTGAAGAGCGCGATCGCTGCTCCCAGGAGCATGGTCGCTGCCCCGACCCCCGTCACCCATGCGCCCCACGCGTCGGTTTGGCCGAACACCGGCCACAGGCGCGCGAGCAGATACAGCCCCGCCTTCACCATGGTGGCCGAATGCAGGTAGGCCGAAACCGGAGTGGGCGCAGCCATCGCGTGCGGCAACCAAAAATGGAAGGGGAACTGCGCGCTCTTGGTAAAGGCGCCCAGCAGGATCAAGGCAAGCACCACCGGCGCCACAGGCGCGGCGAGGATCAGCTCGCGCCGCGCCGCGAGCTCCGAGATGCGGTAGGTGCCAGCGATCTCCCCGAGCAGGATCAGGCCGGCGAGCAGCGCGAGCCCCCCGGCACCGGTGATCGCCAGCGCGAGCCTCGCCCCGCGCCGTCCATCGGCCTGATGGTGCCAGAAGCCGATGAGGAGAAAAGAAGAAAGGCTGGTGAGCTCCCAGAAGACGGGTAAGAGCAAGAGATTGTCGGCGAGCACCACCCCCAGCATCGCCCCCTGGAACAGGAGGAGATAAGCGTAGAACGTGCCGAGAGGTTCGTTGCCGGCGAGATAAGCGCGGCTATAGATGAAGATCAGGATACCGATCGCCAGGATCAGGGAGGCGAAGAAAAACCCCAGACCATCGAGGCGCAGCGCCCATTCCAAACCCAGGGAAGGTACCCAGGGCACGACCTCTTCCACCACCGCGCCGGAGAATACCGTCGGCGCGCTCCCCCACAGCAGCGCGAGCGCCACCAGGCTCGGTGCTAGGGCGGCGAGCAGCGCCGGCGTACGCCCCGCCCGGGTGAAGAGCGGCGGCAGGATCGCCCCCAGCAGCGGCAAAGCGACGATTGCACTTACCCCCATCGCCCCTCCTCATTTCACGATGCGAAAAATCGCGCTATACTTTCGCCTCGAAACAAGCGATCGACCCGATGATACCGCACCCTTCTGCAGCCCCCGACCCGGCTCCGGTCGAAGCCAAGAGTTCGATCCAGGTGATCGACCGGCTCGTCACCCTGCTCGACGTGCTCGCCCGCCATCCCGATCCGCTGCCGCTCAAGGCGCTCGCGGGCGAGGCCGGTTTGCACCCCTCCACGGCGCACCGCATCCTCGCCGCCATGACGGCGGCCGGTTTCGTCGAGCGGCTCGAAGGAGGAACCTACCGCCTGGGCATTCGGCTGCTCGAACTCGGCGCGCTCGTCAAGGCGCGCCTGTCGCTGCGCGACGTCGCCCATCCCTGGCTGCAGCGGCTGCATCGCGCCACCGGCGAGAGCGTCAATCTGGGCATCCGCGACGGCGATCACATCGTCTACATCGAGCGCACGAGCGGCGGGCGCTCGGCGGTACGCGTGGTGCACATCGTCGGCTCCCGTGCGCCGCTACACACCACCGCCACCGGCAAGCTCTTCCTCGCCGAAGAGCCGCAGGCGGAGGTCGAGCGCTACATCGCCCGCACGGGCCTCCCCCCAATGACGCCGCGTTCGATCACCGATCCGGCGCGGCTGCACGAAGAATTGGCGCGGGTTCGCCGGGAAGGCATCGCCTACGATCTCGACGAACAGGAGGTGGGGGTGCGCTGTATCGCCGCCGGCATTCGCGACGAAGACGGCGCGCTGGTGGCGGGGCTATCGCTCTCCACACCGGCCGAGCGCTACGACCCGGCGCTGGCCGGACCGGTGAAGCGAACGGCGGATGCGATCTCGCGGGCGCTCGGCCATGCCCCCACGGGCCGGGCCGAGACGCCGGCGCACGAAGTCTTCGCTCCCTGAGCGCCCGCCGCGAAGCACTCGCCCCCGCTCGGGATAGTAGCGTGGCACGCGGACGCCAGGAGCGGGCGACGCCACGACCGGACCGGACGCCAGCCCGATTCCCTGGCGCTACCCCTAGATCAACCGCGGTGCGCCGCCAGCCGCGGTTTGCCGCCGCGCGCCTCGGTGACGCTGCCGCCCGTCTCCAACCAGCGGCGCAGGCGCTGCGCGTCGGCCACCCGCGTGAGCTTACCTTGGCTGTTCATCAGCACCATGATCACCGGTCGGCCGGAGACCTCGCTGATCATCACCAGACATCGCCCCGCCTCGCTGGTATAGCCGGTCTTCTGCAGCGTGATGTGCCAGTCGTCGCGTTTCACCAGCCGGTTGGTGGTGCCGAACTGCACCAGCCGCCGGCCGACCTGCACGGCGGCCTGTTCCCGGGTGGAAAAGTCGCGGATCAAGGGGTACTCGCTCGCGGCGCGCACCATTTTCACCAGATCCTGCATGGAGGCGACGTTGCCTGGGTTGAGCCCTGCCGGGTCGACGAAACGGGAATTGCGCATTCCCAGCATGCGGGCCTTGACGTTCATCGCCTGCAAAAAGGCCGGCCGCCCGCCGGGATAATGGCGCGACAGGGCCATGGCCGCCCGGTTTTCGGAAGCCATGAGCGCCAGAAGGAGCGCCTCGCGCCGGGTGAGGCGGGTGCCGACCGGCAGGCGCGAACGCGTCCCCTTGAGGGTATCGATGTCCTCCTGGCCGACGGTGATCGTCTCGTCGAGCGGCAGGCGGCTCTCGAGCACCACCATGGCCGTCATCAGCTTGGTGATGGAAGCGATCGGCATGGGTTCGGCCGGATCACCGCGCAGGGCAATGCGCTCGAGCGAGCGCGCATCCGCCACGAGGAAAGACTCGGATTTGAGCGGCGGCTCCCCCGCCTGGGCCCACGACACCATCACCAGGAGGATCGCGAAAATCCCCCTCTGAACGAGTCGACGCAGCATGGCAGCCTCCCGACGCAAATCGCGCACCCGATGATCCGCCAAATATAACAGTTCGTGACGAAAAACGAGCCCCCCACGGACGGAATTACGCCGTCGCGCCGGCATCCCCGTCATCGACTCGTGCGATAATTACGGCTTCGCCGCCGCCTGCGGGCCGCGTCGCCGACCGGCTTTTTACTGTATCACCCGTGAGGAAGTCCATGACCGACAATCGTTTTCGCCGCATGGCGCTCGAATCGGCGCCTGACTACGTCCGCCACGAAGGGCTCAAGCGCTGGGTGGCCGACATCGCCGAGCTCACCGAACCCGACCGCGTCCATTGGTGCGACGGCTCGCAGGAAGAATACGACCGCCTGTGTCAGGAAATGGTCGAGTCCGGCACGCTGATCCGGATCAACCCCGAGAAACGCCCGAACTCCTACCTCGCCTGGTCCGACCCCTCCGACGTCGCCCGGGTGGAAGATCGCACCTTCATCTGTACCCAGAACCCCGACGACGCCGGCCCCACCAACAACTGGGAAGATCCGGCGAAGATGCGCGCCACGCTCACGGGGCTCTTCCGCGGCTGCATGCACGGGCGCACGCTCTACATCATCCCCTTCTCCATGGGGCCGCTGGGCAGCCCGATCGCCCACCTCGGCGTCGAACTCTCCGACAGCCCCTACGTCGTGGCCAACATGCGCATCATGACGCGCATGGGCAAAGCCGTCTACGACGTGCTGGGCGAAGACGGATTCTTCGTGCCGGCCGTGCATTCGGTGGGCGCGCCACTCGAGCCGGGCCAGAAAGATGCGCGCTGGCCGTGCAACCACACCAAGTACATCGTGCACTTCCCCGAAACGCGCGAGATCTGGTCTTTCGGTTCGGGCTACGGCGGCAACGCACTCCTTGGCAAGAAGTGCTTTGCGCTGCGCATCGCCTCCACCATGGCACGCGACGAAGGGTGGCTTGCCGAGCACATGCTCATCCTCGGCGTCGAATCCCCGCAGGGCGAGAAGACCTACGTGGCCGCTGCCTTCCCCTCGGCCTGCGGCAAGACCAACTTCGCCATGCTCATCCCACCCAAGCGCTTCGACGGCTGGAAGATCACCACAGTGGGCGACGACATCGCCTGGATCAAGCCCGGCCCCGACGGGAAGTTCCGCGCCATCAACCCCGAGGCGGGCTTCTTCGGCGTCGCGCCCGGCACCGGTGTGAAGACCAACCCCAACGCCATGGCCACGCTGCACGCCAACGTGATCTTCACCAACGTCGCGCTCACCGACGACGGCGACGTGTGGTGGGAAGGCATGTCCGAGCCGCCGGCGCACTGCCTCGACTGGCAAGGGCGCGACTGGACGCCCGAAATCGCCCGCGAGACCGGGCGCAAGGCGGCGCACCCCAACGCCCGCTTCACCGCGCCGGCAAGCCAGTGCCCCTCCATCGACCCCGAATGGGAAAACCCCGAGGGCGTGCCCATCTCCGCCTTCATCTTCGGCGGACGGCGCGCCACCACCGTGCCGCTCGTCTATGAGGCCTTCAACTGGGGCTACGGCGTGTACATGGCCGCGACCCTGGGGTCGGAAACCACGGCGGCGGCCACCGGCAAGCAGGGCGTGGTGCGCCGCGATCCCTTCGCCATGCTGCCCTTCTGCGGCTACCACATGGGCGACTACTTCAACCACTGGCTGCGCATGGGGCGCGTGGTCGAGCACCCGCCGCGCATCTTCTGCGTCAATTGGTTCCGCCTGGACGAAAACGGCCGCTTCATGTGGCCAGGTTTCGGCGAAAACATGCGGGTGCTCAAGTGGATCGTCGATCGCTGCCACGGCCGCGTCGGCGCCAAGGAGACGCCGCTCGGTTGGATGCCGCGCTTCGAGGACATCGACTGGACGGGGCTCGACATCACCCGAGAACAATTCGAGGCGCTCACCCGCGTCGACGTCGAAGCCTGGCGTCAGGAACTGGCGGAGCACAAGGAGTGGTTCGACAAGCTCGGCGAGCGCCTGCCGCGCGAGCTGGTACTCAAGCGCGAACTCTTCGAACTGATGCTGCACGAAGACTGACCGGCAAAGGAGCGCGGCGATGGCCCCGAGGTTCGCCGCCCGCATGGGCGAGATTGCGCCGTTTCACGTGATGGAGCTGCTGCGCCGCGCCTCCGAGCTCGAACGCTCCGGTTGCGACGTGATCCACATGGAAGTGGGCGAGCCCGACTTTCCCACGCCCGAACCGGTGCTGGAAGCGGCGCAGCGTTTCCTCGCCGCCGGGCGCGTGGCCTACACGCCGGCGCTGGGGCTGCCGGCCCTGCGCGAGGCCATTTCCGCCTTCTACGCCGAACGTCTGGGGGCCGATGTCGCTCCCGACCGCATCGTCATCACCGCCGGCGCCTCTGGCGCCTTGGTGTTGGCCTTGGGCATCACCACCGACCCCGGCGACGAGTGGCTGCTGCCCGACCCTTCCTACCCCTGCAACCGCCACCTCGTGCGCACCTTCGAAGGACGCGTGCGCCTGCTGCCGGTCGGCCCGGAAACGGCCTTCCAACCCACGGCGGCGATGATCGCCGCCGCCTGCGGGCCACGCACCCGCGGCGTGATGCTCGCCTCGCCAGCCAATCCCACCGGCACCCTGCTCTCGCTCGATGAGATCGATGCGATCACCGAGGCGGCGGCCGAGCGCGGCGCGATCACCCTCGTCGACGAGATCTACCAAGGGCTCACCTACGGCGTGCCGATGCGCACCATCCTCTCGCGCCGGCGCGACGTGCTCGTCGTCAACAGCTTCTCCAAGTATTTCGGCATGACCGGCTGGCGGCTCGGCTGGCTGGTGCTCCCCGACGCCGACTGGGTGCGCGAGGCGGAAAAGCTCGCCCAGCACCTTTTCATCTCGCCTTCGACAGTGGCGCAGCACGCGGCGCTCGCCGCCTTCCTGCCGCAGACGCAGGACGAGCTGGAGCGGCGCCGCGCGGAGTTCGCCCGGCGCAGAGCCGTGCTGCTTCGCGGACTCGACACATTGGGCCTGACCGTGCCGGCCGAACCCACCGGCGCCTTCTATGCCTACGCCGACGTCTCGGCTTTGGGAGAGACGGCCGAGCGCCTGGCGCAGCGCTTCATCGAGGAAGCGTACGTGGCCGTCACCCCTGGCAGAGATTTTGGCGAGCACCGCGCCGATCAATTCCTGCGCTTTGCCTACACCACCACCCAGGCGCGCATCGCCGCCGCCATCGAGCGGCTGGCCAAGGTGCTGCGCCGCTGAAGCGACGCAGCGAGTTCCGCGCAGATCCTCAGCCTTGCCGCCGCGCGATCTGCTCCAGGCTGCGCTTCATCGCCAGCACCCGGCGCGCGTAGCGCTGCTCCGGGTCGTCCAAAGCGCCGGCAAAGGCTTGCAGGGCCTTCTCGGTGCTACCGTAGCGCTGTTTGGCTTCGGCCAGCACTTCGATCCCCACCGAAACGTTGAGCTGAGGATCGAAGAGCGCATCTTCGGGCGCTTTCCGCTTGAGCCGCGCATGGATGCGTTGCACGTGCCACTTCGGGACGACTTGCATCAGCCCTTGCGCCCCGTCGGGGCTCTCGGCAAAGGGGTTGAACTCGGACTCGATGGCGATCACCGCCACCACCAGCGTTGGATCGAGCCCACGGCGGCGAGCTTCCTGCTCCAGCGTAAGGAAGAGCGGCGTGAGCGCGGCGGAGGCCACGCGATAACGCCGCGCCACGTGATCGCGCACGCGGCGCATCTCGGGGCTCAGGGCCTGGATGCCGAGGTGCGCCTGCACCGAATCGCCGGGCGCCTTGGCAACCTTGGCCGGCTCACGAGGGACGGACGAAGAAGCGACGCGCTTTTCGGCCGGAGCGGACACGGGAGCAGGCGCGGCCGTTTCGCTGACCACCGGCTGCGAAACTTCGGCAGCGGCATCGATATCGTCGTCGCCGTCGTCTTCGGGCAAAGGCAACAAGGCCGTGGCCGCCGGCGCCATCGCTGCTTCTCCGGGACCGGAGACGACGAAAAGCCCCAAGAGGCCGGTACAGCAGGCGAGCGCGAGCAGGACGGTGGCCGCCACGCGACCGGGCACGGCAGTGCGACCGGTCGCAATTTCTACTTCTTTGTCATACCGTCGGTCTTCGGTCATGACGATGTCCTCCTTTCGTACCGAGGCGCCTTCGCCGAGTATCACAGTGATGCTGCCGCAGAAATGGCGGCGACGAAGGCGATCGTGAGGTCGTACATGCCGGCCGAAATGCGGCCGATCGGGGCGCGGCGGGGGTGCCGCCGCAGGGGAGAAAAAGCAGAATGATCGTTGAGGAAAACGCAGGATAACGCGAAACTTTCGTTCCGCCAAGGGGTTGGCTGATCAGAATGCGCGGCCGACCCGCGTTTGTTGCATCCTTACGACAGCAAAAGGGGAAGAAAACGCCCCGAAGAAAGGCCTGCGATCCGCACGCGCGCCGTCGACGTCGGAGGCAGAAGGGCAGCGAAACGGTGCCAGTCGAAGAAAGGTCCGGGGTCGGTCTTGCGGACCGGCGCAATATGACAGTGCCCTGCAACCGAGTCGATCGAAGGATATCGTCTCAGGAGGGCGGCGACGAGCGCCGCCACCCGCTCATATTGGGCGGAAGTGAAAGGCTGGCGATCGGATCCTTCCAGCTCGATGCCCACGGAGAAATCGTTGCAGCGGGCCCGCCCTTCCCAGCAGGAGAGACCGGCATGCCAGGCACGGCGATCCGGAGGAACGAATTCGATCGTCTCGGCGTCGCGCCGGATGAAGTAGTGTGCCGACACGCGCAGCCCTTCGAGTGAGGCGAAGGCGGGATGCCCTGCCGGATCGAGCGTGTTGGTAAAGAGCCGCTCGACCGCGTCGCCACCGAAGACTTCCGGCGGCAGGCTGATCGCGTGCAGCACCACGAGGCTGATCGGCATCCCTGCCGGGCGCTCGTCACAGTTGGGCGAGGCCACGCGCCGGTCGATGCAGGCCTCAAGCGCCTCTTTCCCCTCCATCGTTCCCCCCACACCAGTGGTCGCCGTCCTCCCTATAATAGAGGGTTTCCACGGATCGGACCCCTACCTCATGAGCGCCCACTTCCTGCTCGGCGGCGCCCGCAGCGGCAAGAGCGCCCTGGCCCAGCGGCTCGCCGAAGAAAGCGCTCTGCCGGTGACGGTGATCGTCACGGGCGAGCCGCGCGACGCAGAGATGGCCGAGCGCATCGCCCGCCACCGACGTGAGCGCCCCGCCCACTGGCGCACGGTGGAAGCCCCCTTCGCACTCGCCGACGCGCTGCGCGCCCATGCCGCCCCCGGACGCTTCGTGCTCGTCGATTGCCTGACGCTGTGGCTGTCGAACTGGCTCCTGGCCTGTCTCGACGACACGCCGCGCCGCGGCCCGGAGGAATTCTCCGCCGAACGTGCGGCGCTGCTCGAACTCGTAGCCGCCCCGCCGGGGCCGCTCGTCCTGGTCGCCAACGAAGTCGGGCTGGGACTGGTTCCCGAAACGGCGCTCGGGCGGCGCTTCCGCGACGAGGCCGGGCGGCTCAATCAGGACGTCGCCGCGCGCGCGGCCGCGGTGAGCTTCGTCGCTGCCGGACTGCCGTTGCGCCTGAAATAGCGGCGCCGGCGTTTCCCCCGCCATCGCCTTTGCGTACAATGCGGGCTTTCGCCGACGATCCTTCCCTTTCGATGCTCGAATTCTCCCTCACGCCGACGCACGACCCGGACCTCGCCGCCCGCCTGCAGCGCGCCATCGACGACAAGACCAAGCCGCGCGGCGCGCTGGGGCGGCTCGAAACCACGGCGCTGTGCATGGGCCTCATCCAGCGCCGCCTCGATCCCCGCCAGGAACACCCGCAGGCGCTCGTCTTCGCCGCCGATCACGGCGCCACGCGCCGGCCCGGCATCTCGGCCTTTCCGCGCGAAGTCACCTGGCAGATGGTGGAGAATTTCCTCGCCGGCGGCGCGGCGATCAACGTCTTCTGCCGCCAGCACGGCATCCCCCTTGCCGTGGTCGACGCCGGCGTCGACCACGTGTTCGCGCCGCGCCCCGGCCTGATCGATGCCAAGCTCGCCTTCGGCAGCAACGACTACCTCCAGGCCCCGGCGCTCGGCCGGAAACTTGCCGTGCGCAGCCTCGCCACCGGCGCCGAGCTGGTGCGCCGCCTGCCGCCCGAGACCGATTGCCTGCTGCTGGGCGAAATGGGCATCGGCAACACGGCCTCCGCCACCCTGCTGACGCACTGCTTCACCGGCGCACCGCTCGAGGCGATCACCGGCCGCGGCACGGGGCTCGACGACGAAGGACTGGCGACCAAGCGCCGGCTGCTCGAGACGGCGCTCGTACGCGGCGGCGTACCCGCCAATCCGATTGACGTGCTCGCCGAATATGGCGGGCTCGAGATCGGCCAGATCGCCGGGGCGATGCTGGCGGCGGCCGAGCGCCGCCTCGTCATCCTCGTCGACGGATTCATCGTCACCGCCGCGCTCCTCGTCGCCCATGCCCTGGAACCGGCCGTGCTCGACTACTGCCTCTTCTCGCACCGTTCGCAGGAGCCGGGACACCGCCTGCAGCTCGAGCGGCTTGGCGCCGAAGCGCTGCTCGAACTCGATCTGCGTCTGGGCGAAGGTACCGGCGCAGCGCTCGCCTATCCGCTCATCGTTTCCGCCGCCGCCTTCCTGCGCGAGATGGCCAGTTTCTCGGCCGCCGGCGTGGCCTCGGGCAGCTGAACCGCCACGCGCCCCCGCCTCATACATGATCCGCACCCTCTTCTGGCGGTTCGTCGCGGCGCTGCAGTTCTTCACCCGGCTGCCGCTGCCGCGCGACTTGCCGCAGGTGCCGATTCACCAGAGCGGCGCCATCGGATTCTTCCCCTGGGCAGGCATCGTCGTCGGACTGCTCTGCGGGGCCGTGCTGCTCCTGGCGCGCTGGCTCTGGCCGCCGGAAGTCGCCGCCGTGCTCGCCGTGGCCGCCGCAGTGGCGCTCACCGGCGCCCTGCACGAGGACGGTCTGAGCGATACCGTCGACGGCTTCGGCGCGGGCTGGGATAGAATGCACATCCTCGCCATCATGAAGGACGTGCGGCTGGGCAATTATGGCGCCACGGCGCTCATCCTGGCGCTGGCGGCGCGCATCGCACTCACTGCCGCGATCGCCGTCCGGCTCGACGGGGTGGCGATCCTGGCCGCGCTCATGGCCGCGCACGCGGTCTCGCGCGGCACGGTGCTGGTCCCCATGCTGGCCCTGCCTTACGCGCGCGCCGAAGACGCCACGAGCCGCGCCAAACCGGTGGTGCAAGGACTGGACGGCACGGCACGGCTCACCGCCGCGCTCGGGGTGCTCGCACCGCTCGCCTTGCTCCCGCCGCCGGTCGCGCTCGCGGGGCTCGCTGCCGCCGGGGCCACCGGGGCCGCATGGACGCGGCTATGCGCCCGCCGGCTGGGGGGCTATACCGGCGACGTGCTCGGCGCCGTCCAACAAACGGGCGAAATCGCCTTTCTGCTAGGAATCTTGGCTGCATGGAAATTCATCTGATCCGACATCCGCGCGTGGCCATCGACCCGCAGCTGTGCTATGGCCACAGCGACGTGCCGCTGGCCGAACCCGCCGAAGAGGCCGCCGAACGTCTGCGTCCCTGGCTGCCCGAACGATTCCGTCTCTTCTCCAGCCCCTCGAGCCGGGCGCTGGCGCTGGCCCAGGTCCTAGGGCAGCCCATCCTCGATGAACGGCTAAAAGAAATGCACTTCGGCCAATGGGAGCTGCAACCCTTCGAGTCCCTGGGCGAAGCCCTGGAACTCTGGGCGAAAAATCCCTTCGGGTTTCAACCGCCGGGAGGCGAGTCGGCCGCCGAAATGGCCATCCGCGTGCTCGAATGGTGGCAGGAGACGCGCGAACGCCACCAGGATGAAGAGGCGATCGTGATCGTCGCCCACGGCGGCCCCTTGCGCGTGCTCGCCGGGCATCTGCTGGGGCTGCCACGCGAGCGTTGGCTGTCGCTCGACTTCGGTTGCGCCCAGGCCACGCGCATCGACCTCGAACCCTGGGGAAGCATGCTGCGGTGGTTCAACCGGACGTAAACCGGCGCTGCCTGCACGGTGCAGCTGCCACCGGTGGGGATAGCCGAGGGCCATGGCCGAAGCGCGGAAGGCGCTTCGGCCTTCATGCCACCAGATCCTCCCGGTACAGCTGCGCGTAGCGCCCGCCCGCGGCGAGCAGCTGCGCGTGCGTGCCGCTCTCGACGATGCGGCCGCGCTCCATCACTACGATGCGATCGGCCCGCTCCACCGTCGTGAGGCGGTGCGCGATCACGAGCGTCGTGCGCCCTTGCATGAGCGTCTCCAAGGCTGCCTGCACCGCGCGCTCGGATTCGTTGTCCAGGGCGGAGGTCGCCTCGTCGAGCACCAGAACCGGCGCATCTTTCAGCAAGGCGCGGGCGATCGCCAGGCGCTGGCGCTGGCCGCCGGAGAGCAGCGCCCCGTTCTCGCCGATGGGGGTGTCGAAACCTTGCGGCAAACGCTCGATGAACTCCAGCGCATGCGCCGCGCGCGCCGCGGCGACGATCTCCTCGCGCGACACCGCCCGCTCGCCCGCCCCGTAGGCGATGTTCTCCGCCACGGTCGCGTCGAACAGCACCACCTGCTGTCCGACGTAGGCGATCTGACGGCGCAGCGCCGCGAGCCGCCACTGCGGCAAGGGGACGCCGTCCAAGCGGATGCAACCCTCGGTAGGATCGTAGAAGCGCAGCAGCAGCTGGGCCATGGTCGACTTGCCGCTGCCCGAGGGGCCCACCAGGGCAACCACCGAGCCGGGCTCGATGCGCAGATCCAGGCCGTCGAGCGCCCAGTCTTGGGCATTGGGATAACGGAAGCGCACCCCCTCATAGGCGATCTCGCCGCGGGCACGCTCGGGGGCAAAGCTCCCCTCGTCATGTTCCGGCGGCACGTCGAGCAGCGAAAAAATGCTCTCGGCCCCGGCCAAGCCGCGGGCGATGCGGCTATTGACCTCGGTCAGCTGCCGGATCGGTTTGGGCAGCAGCCCCGCGGCCGTGACGTAGGCCACCAGCTCACCGGCGGAAGCATCGCCGCGCAGCCACAGCACGAGCCACAGCAAGGAGCCGATCGCCACGAAGGTGACGAGCTGCGTCGTCGAGCCGTTGCGTGCCCCGATCCGCGCCAGCCGCAGCTGCCGCTGGAAATCCTCGTCGTTGGCCCGGGCGAAGCGCTGCAATTCCCGCTGCTCGCCGCCAAAGGCTTTGATGACCCGTTGGGCCAATACCGCCTCGGTGGCGATGGCGGTGATGCGCCCCATCGTCTCCTGCAAGCGGCGCGAGGCAGAGCGCAGCTTGCGCCCGGCGCTGCGCATCATCGCGCCGAGCACGGGAAGGAGCACCGCCAGCACCAGCGTGAGTTTCCAGTTCGACCACAGCAGATAGGAAAAGAGCGAGACCACGGTCAAGCCTTCGCGCACGACGACGCGCACCGCCTCGGTCACGGCGCCGGTGGTCATGGTCACGTCGAAGGTGAGCCGCGAGATGATCCGCCCGGAATCCTGGGAATCGTAATAGGCCGTAGGAAGCCTCAGCCCATGCGCGAAGAGCGCCGCACGCAGGTCGTGGATGATCCCTACGGACACCTTGGACATGGAGTAGGCCCCGAGAAACGAGCCGATCCCCTGCCACAGCGCCACCAGCATCAAGGCCGCCGGCACGAGGTAGAGCGTGTCGACTTCGCCCAACGCCGGCACCACCAGCCGAGCCCGCGCCGGGTTGGTCAGGCCATCGACGAAATACTTCAGCGCGCCCATCATCATCGGCTGGCCGCTGGCGAAGATCACGTAACCGAGCATGGCCAGCGCGAACGCGCCGCGATAGGGGCGCACGTACTGCCACAGGCGGCGATAGAGCACCCAGGAAGAATCCATGCTTCGTTCCATCAATGCGCCTCGTCCCAATTACGTCCCACGCCGACGTCGACCACGAGCGGCACACGGAGCTTGGCAACGTTCTGCATCTGGTCGGTGACGAGCGCACGTGCGGCGTCCACCTCCGCCTCGGGCACTTCAAGCACCAGTTCGTCATGAACCTGCAGGACGAGCCGCGTCGCGAGGCCGCCCTCTTGCAAGGCGCGATGCACGCCGATCATGGCCAGTTTGATGAGATCGGCCGCGGTGCCCTGCATGGGGGCATTGATCGCCGCGCGCTCGTCGGCCTGGCGCTGGGCCGGGTTGCGCGAACGAATGTGGCGCAGCCACACGCGGCGCCCGTAGAGCGTCTCGACGTAGCCCTGCTCATAGGCCGTCTTGCGCGCCTGCTCCATGTACTTTGCCACCCCAGGATAGCGGGCGAAATAGCGGTCGATGTATTCCTGCGCCGAAGCGCGGTCGATCCCCAGGCTGCGCGCCAGGCCATGCGCGCTCATGCCGTAGATGAGGCCGAAGTTGATGGTCTTGGCCACGCGCCGCTGCTCGGGCGTGACCGCCTCGAGCGGCACGCCGAAGATCTCGGCAGCGGTGTGCCTGTGGATGTCCTCGCCATGCAGGAAGGCCGCCACCAGAGTCGCATCGCCCGAGAGGTGCGCCATGATGCGCAGCTCGATCTGGGAATAGTCCGCCGACAGCAGCAGGCAGCCGGTCGGGGCGACGAAGGCCGAGCGGATGCGCCGCCCCTCGGGCGTGCGCGCCGGGATGTTCTGCAGGTTCGGCTCGCTCGAGGACAGGCGTCCCGTGACCACCACGCTCTGGGAAAAGGTGGTGTGCACCCGCCCCGTGCGCGGATCGATCATCTTCGGCAGTTTGTCGAGATAGGTATTCTTCAGTTTCGAGAGTTGGCGGTGCTGCAGCAGCACCTCGACGATGGGATGCTCGTGCGCCAGGCGTTCGAGCACTTCCTCGCTGGTCGAAGCCTGACCCCCGGCGGTCTTCTTGGCCGCTTTCAGGCCCAGCTCGCCAAACAGGAGTTCGGCGACCTGCTTGGGCGAGGCGAGATTGAATGCCCGCCCCGCCAGTTCATGGGCTTTCTGCTCGAGCACACGCAGCTGGGTCTCGAACTCGCGGGACTGCGCCGCGAGCACCTTGGGGTCGATCGCCACGCCGGCGCGCTCCATGGCCACCAGCACCGGCACGAGCGGGCGCTCGATGTCGCGATAGACGCGCTCGAGCCTGGGTTCGGCAGCGAGTTTGGCCGAGAGCACCTCGAAGAGCCGCCAAGTGAGGTCCGCGTCCTCGGCGGCATAGGCCGCCGCGCGCGCCGGCGGCACTTCGTCGAAGCCGATCTGTTTCTTGCCGCTGCCGCACAGCTCGGCGTAGGTGAGCGGTTCGAGCGAAAGCCAGCGGCGGCTGAGGCGATCGAGGTCGTGCTGGGCGTCGCTTTCGAGCACATAGGACATCAACATCGTGTCGTCGATGGTCCCGCCCGGCTCCGCCCCGTGCGCCGCGAGCACATGCCAGTCGTACTTCGCGTTCTGCGCCACCTTGCCATCGGCCGTGGCAAACCAGGGCGCGAGCCGGCGCAGCACTTCCTCGCGCGGCAGCTGCGGCCCGACCTCGAGCCCGCGATGCGCGAGCGGAATGTAGCACGCCCGCCCGGGCCCCACGGCGAAGGAGACGCCGACGAGGGAAGCGTTGCGCGCATCCAGACTGGTCGTCTCGGTGTCGAAGGCCACGCGGGCGCCTTGCTCGATTTCACCGAGCCAGCGCTCGAATTCGTCCCAGTCGGTGATGCAGGCGTAGGCCGAACGCCGCGCCGCGGCCTGCGCGGGCGTTTCGAACCCGTCGCCGCCCTCCTGCCCCGCCGGGGCTGCAACCCCCTGCGCCCGCAGTTCGTTCAACCACGCCTGGAATTCGAGCCGTTCATAGAGCGCGAGGAGTTTCTCGCGCTGCGGCGGACGCGCCTGCAGGTCGTCGAGCCGCACCGGCAGATCGAGGTCGCAGCGCACCGTCAGGAGCTTTCTTGCCAACGGGAGGAAGTCGCGCGCCGCGCGCAGATTCTCCCCCACTTTCCCCTTGATCTCGTCGGCGTGCGCGAGCAGCGCTTCGAGCGAGCCGTACTGCTGCAGCCACTTCGCCGCCGTCTTGGGACCGCAGCCGGCCACCCCGGGGACGTTGTCGACCGTATCGCCCACCAGCGCCAGGTAATCGACGATGCGCTCGGGCGGCACGCCGAACTTCTCCTCCACGCCCTTGGCGTCGAGCTTCTCGCCGCGCATGGTGTCGACCCACAGCACCCGCGGGCCGACGAGCTGGGTGAGGTCCTTGTCACCGGTGGAGATCACCACCTCCCAGCCGCGCGCCAGTGCCTGACGGGTGAGCGTGCCGATCACGTCGTCGGCTTCCACCCCTGGGATCATCAGGAGCGGCCAGCCCTCGGCCTCGATCGCCTCGTGCAATACGGGAATCTGCGCGGCGAGGTCTTCGGGCATCTCGGGGCGCTGCGCCTTGTACTGGGGATACCACTCGTCGCGGAAGGTTTTGCCCGGCGCGTCGAACACGCAGGCGCGATAAGGGGAGGGAAATTCCTGCGCCAAACGCCGCAGCATCGACAGCACGCCGCGGATGGCACCGGTGGGCTCGCCACGCGAGGTACGCAGATCGGGCAAAGCGTGATACGCTCGATAAAGATAGCTCGAACCGTCGACGAGCAGCAGACGCGTCGTCATGGCGTCTCTCACAGAAGCTTGCAAACGGGAAACTATACCGCGGTTCGGCGCACGATGAAAGGAAGACCATGCCGCTGCACGACAAACTCCCCAACCCCATCGTCGACCCCAAGGACATCCAGTACAACGGACGCGAATCCTGGCGCATCTTCGGCATCATGGCCGAATTCGTCGAGGGCACCGAGCGGCTGGCCGCCATCCGGCCGGCGGTGAGCATCTTCGGCAGCGCCCGCGTCGTCCCCGACCATCCTTATTACCTGCTCGCCGAGCGCATCGCGCGCAAACTGTCGGACGCCGGCTTCACCGTCATCTCCGGCGGCGGCCCCGGCGTGATGGAAGCGGCCAACAAAGGCGCCTACTTCGGCAAGAGCCCTTCGGTGGGGCTCAACATCCAGTTGCCGCACGAGCAGCACGCCAACCCCTACCAGGACATCTCGCAGACGTTCCGCCACTTCTTCGCGCGCAAGTACATGTTCGTCAAGTTCGCCTCGGCCTACGTCGTCATGCCCGGCGGATTCGGCACCCTCGACGAGCTGCTCGAAGCGATGACCCTCATCCAGACGGGAAAAAGCCGGCGCATCCCCGTGATCCTCGTCCATCACCCCTTCTGGCAGGGGCTGCTCGACTGGATGCGCGAGCGCCTGGTGGGCGAAGGGATGATCGACGAGAAGGACCTCGACATCGTGCAGCTCATCGACGATCCCGACGAGATCGTCGCGGCGATCTTCAAGTACTACGAAAGCCGCGGTTTCGAGCCCCTGCCCACGGAGCGCGAGCTGATGCTCAACCTGTGAAAAAGCGAAGAAAAGGGCGAGTCTGCCTGCCGCTATTGTAGAATGCCGGCAAGAAGCCTCCCCGTCGGAATCGTATCCATGAAACCCCGCCTTCGCCCCTTCCTGTTCGCCTCCTTGCTCATGGCCGGCACGGCTTGGGCGCAGCAATCCTCGCGCCCGCCGCTCGAACCGATCCCGGAGCCGCCGCCGCTGCCCGGACCGATCACCGAAGAGGATCTGATCGAACCCCAGGTGACGATCCGCAAGGAAGGAGAGGACGAAGTCACCGAATACCGCGTCGGCGGGCGCGTCTATATGATCAAGGTCGTACCGGCCCACGGAGGGACGCCGTACTATCTGATCGATCGCACCGGCAACGGCGTGATGGAGCGCTTCGACGGCACGCCGGAGCTCTCCGTGCCAATGTGGATCCTCAAGTCCTGGTGAGCACGGGCGCCGCATGCACGCTCACATCCTAGGGTATTCGCAGGGTTGGCGCTGGATCGCCGACGGGTTCGCGCTGTGGCGCCGCGCCCCGGCGCTCACGAGTTACGTCAGTTTCGCCTACGTGCTGATCCTGCTGCTCGCTTCCAGCCTGCCCTATCTCGGACAGCTCATCGCGCCGCTCCTCATGCCCATTCTTTCCATCGGCGTGCTCGAGGGCATGGCCGCTGCCGAAGCCGGGCGCCGTCCGGGACCAGAGATTCTTTTCGCCGGATTCCGCGGTCCTTGGCGCTCGCTCGCCCTCCTCGGCGCTTTCCAATTGGCGGGAAACCTGCTCGCCGTGCTCGCCACGGTGCTCGTCGACGGCGGCCTGCTGCTCGGCCTGTACCGCGGCACGATCGATCCCGCCTCGCTCGAGGGCGACCCGCAACTCCTGTGGCCGCTGCTCGTCTGGCTCGCGGTGGCGCTGCCGGTGACCATGGCCTACTGGTTCGCCCCGCCGCTGGTCGCCTGGTACCGGCAGCCCTGGATCAAGGCGCTCTTCTTCAGCTTCTACGCCATGCTGCGCAACTGGCGCCCTTTCCTCCTCTATGCGCTGGGGCTCGCGGCGCTCGCCTTCGTCGTGGCGTTCGCGGTCTCGCTGCTCGCCGCGCTCATCCATCCCTACGTGCTCGGCATCGCCATGTTCCTGCTGCCGCTGGTGCTCGTGCCGACGCTCTTCGCCGGGCTCTACTTGCAAGTACGCGATGTCTTCGGCCCCCGCTAACGCCCCGCTGCGGCCGATCGGCGTGCTCGGCGGCACCTTCGACCCCATCCACTACGGCCACCTGCGGCTCGCCGAAGAGGCCCGCGAGGCGCTCGCCCTCGAGCGCGTGCTCTTCATCCCGGCGGGCGACCCGCCGCATCGGCCCGCGCCGGGCACCCCGGCCGCCCATCGGCTCGGAATGGTACGTTGCGCCCTCCGTGGCCATGCCGCCTTTCGCGCCGACGACCTGGAGCTGCGCCGCGGCGGCAAGAGCTATACCGTCACCACGCTGGAAACCTTGCGCCGCCGCTACGGTCCACACCGCCCGCTCGTGCTGATTCTCGGCGCCGACGCCTTCTTCGGCCTGCCTTCGTGGCACCAGTGGCAGCGGCTCTTCGAGCTGGCCCACCTGCTCGTGGCCATGCGGCCGGATTTTCCGCCGCCTTGGGGAAGCGAACCGCCCGAAGACGATCCCCCTGAGCCCGGAGCCGGCTTGCCGCCGGCGCTGCAGGAGGTACTCGCCGTACGGCGTGCACCGAAACTCGCGCACCTTGCCGAGACCCCGGCCGGCCTCGTCGGATTCTTCCGCAACACGCCGCTCGCCATCTCGGCCACGAGCATCCGCCGGCTGCTGCACGAGGGGCGCAGCGCCCGCTATCTCTTGCCGGAGGCGGTGCTGCGCTACATCGCCACCCATTCGCTGTACCAAGGAGACTCTCTGATCCCATGACCGCCACCGATACCCTGCTCGATGCCGAAGCCATCGCCGCCCTGTCCGTGGGCGCCCTCGAAGACGTCAAAGGTGAAGACATCCGCGTGTTCGACACGCAAGCGCTCTCGCCGCTCTTCGATCGCGTCATCGTCGCCAGCGCCCAGTCCACGCGCCAGACCAAGGCGCTCGCCCAACGCGTGATCCAGCGCGCCAAGGAAGCCGGCATCCCCATCGTCGGCGTCGAGGGCGAGGCGCTGGGCGAATGGGTGCTCGTCGATCTCGGACCGGTCGTCGTGCACGTCATGCAGCCGGCCGTGCGCGCCTACTATCGCCTCGAAGACCTGTGGCAGCACGGCGCTGGCGGGCGGCAAAGCGCCTGAACCCCGGCCGATGAAGCTCACGCTGCTAGCGGTCGGCACGCGCCTGCCTTCCTGGGCCGAGTCCGCCTGCGCCGAATACGCGCGGCGTTTTCCCCCCGATCTGCCGCTGGCGATCGTGGAAGTCAAAGCCGAGCCGCGCACCGGCGGCAAGCCCGTGGTCGAACTCAAGCGCCGCGAAGCCGAACGGCTGCGCGCGCAGATCCCCACCGGGGCACGCCTCGTCGCGCTCGACGAGCATGGCTCCGACCTCGATACGAAGCAGCTCGCCGATCGGCTCCAGTCCTGGCGCCGGGACGGACGCGACGTGGCGCTCCTCATCGGCGGGCCCGACGGGCTCGATCCCGCGCTACTGCAGGCCGCCGACGAAACCGTGCGCCTCTCCAGTCTGACGCTGCCGCACGCGCTCGCCCGCGTCGTGCTCATCGAAGCGCTCTATCGCGCCTGGAGCCTGACGGCCGGACATCCCTATCACCGCGAGTAAACCCTTCAGGGTTTACCCGACTGCCGCAAGCAACCATTTGGCACTAGGCTTACTCCTCGACTAAGCTGAAGCGGAGAAGAGGCGCCTACCCGCGCCCGACCGCATGAATCCCTGCCGACTCGCCACGAGCGAGCCCGGCGGATGAAAGGAGGAGACACCGATGGCCAGCACCCCTGCCGGCGCGCCCGCCGTGGCCGCCCCCCTCGCCTCGCTCGACGACCGCTATCGCGTCACTGGGCGCGTCTATCTCACCGGCTACCAGGCGCTCGTGCGTCTGCTGCTCATCCAGCGCGAACGCGACGCAGCCGCCGGGCTCAACACCGCCGGGTTCGTCTCCGGCTATCGCGGCTCGCCTCTGGGCGGGCTCGATCAGACCCTGTGGCGCGCCAAGGAACACTTGCGCTCGCACCACATCGTTTTCCAGCCCGGCGTCAACGAAGACCTCGCCGCCACCGCCGTCTGGGGCACGCAGCAGGTGGGGCTCTTCCCCGGCGCCAAATACGACGGCGTCTTCGCCATGTGGTACGGCAAGGGGCCGGGGGTGGACCGATGCGGCGACGTCTTCCGCCACGCCAACGCCGCCGGCACCTCGCGCTTCGGCGGCGTGCTGGCCGTGGCTGGCGACGACCATGCCGCCAAGTCCTCCACGCTGCCGCACCAGACGGATCACGTCTTCAAGGCGCTGATGATGCCGGTGCTCGCACCGGCCGGCGTGCAGGAATACCTCGACCTGGGCCTCCACGGTTACGCCCTGTCGCGCTACTGCGGCTGCTGGGTGGCCTTCAAGGCGCTCGCCGACACGGTGGAGACTTCGGCCTCGATCGACGTCGATCCGTTTCGCATCGAAACCCGCATCCCCGACGATTTTCCCCTGCCGCCCGACGGCCTCAACATCCGCTGGCCCGATCCGCCGCTGGTGCAAGAAAAACGGCTGCTGCACCACAAGCTCTATGCCGCGCTCGCCTACTGCCGCGCCAACGGGCTCAATCGCGTGGTCATCGATTCGCCGCAGCCGCGCCTGGGCATCATCACCTCCGGCAAGGCCTATCTGGACGTGCGCCAGGCGCTCGACGATCTGGGCATCGACGAGACGCTCGCCGCGCAGATCGGCCTGCGCGTCTACAAGGTCGGCATGGTCTGGCCGCTCGAAGCCGAAGGGGTGCGCCGTTTCGCCGAAGGGCTCGAAGAGATCCTCGTCGTCGAGGAGAAACGCCAGCTCATCGAATACCAGCTCAAGGAGGAGCTCTACAACTGGCGCGAGGACGTGCGGCCGCGCGTGATCGGCAAGTTCGACGAGAAAGGTGAATGGGCCCACATCCTGCGCCCGGACGGAACGGTAGACCACGGCCAATGGCTGCTGCCCGCGGCCGGCGAGCTCACGCCGGCGCAGATCGCCCGCGTCATCGCCCAGCGCATCGCGCGCTTCTACACCTCCGAGCGCATCCGCGAGCGTCTGGCCTTCCTCGAGGCGAGCGAACGCGCGCTCAGCGTGCGCCCGCCCGCCGCCGAACGCGTTCCCACCTTCTGCCCGGGCTGCCCGCACAACACCTCCACCCGCGTGCCCGAGGGCAGCCGGGCGGTCGCCGGCATCGGCTGCCATTACATGGTCACCTGGATGCCCGATCGGCGCACCGCCACCTTCACCCACATGGGCGGCGAGGGCGTCAATTGGGTAGGACAGGCGCCCTTTACCGAGGAGCGCCACCTCTTCGCCAACATGGGCGACGGCACCTATTTCCACTCCGGCATTCTCGCCATCCGTCAGGCGGTGGCCGCCGGAGTCAATATCACCTACAAGATCCTGTTCAACGACGCCGTGGCCATGACCGGCGGTCAGCCGGTCGATGGCCCGCTCACCGTGCCGCTGCTCGTCAAACAGCTGCAGGCTGAAGGCGTGGCCAACATCGTGGTGGTCACCGACGGCACGCCGCGCCCCTATGGTCCGGCCGACCTGCGCCACGTCCCGATCCGGCATCGCGACGAGCTCGAGGCGATCCAGCGCGAGCTGCGGCAACTGCCGGGCGTCTCCGCCCTCGTCTACGACCAGACCTGCGCCGCCGAGAAGCGGCGCCGGCGCAAACGCGGCCTCTACCCCGATCCCCCCAGGCGCGTCTTCATCCACGAAGGCGTATGCGAAGGCTGCGGCGACTGCACCGTGCAGTCGAACTGCGTGGCCGTGGTGCCGCTCGAGACCGAGTTCGGGCGCAAGCGGCGCATCGACCAGTCCAACTGCAACAAGGACTACAGCTGTCTCAAGGGATTTTGCCCCAGTTTCGTCACCATCGAAGGGGGGCGACCGCGCAAGGGCAAGGCGCTCGCCGACGAGCCGGCGCGTTTCACCGAGCCGCCCGAACCGATTCTGCCCGAGCTCGCATCGCCCTGGAACCTTCTCGTGACCGGCGTGGGTGGCACAGGGGTGATCACGATCGGCGCGCTCATCGGCATGGCGGCGCACCTCGACGGCAAGGGCGTCACCGTGCTCGACATGACGGGGCTCGCGCAGAAGAACGGCTCGGTCTTCAGCCACATCCGCATCGCCGCCACGCCGCAGGACCTGCATGCGGTGCGCATCGCCGCCGGCGCGGCGGATGTGGTCATCGGCGGGGATCTCATCGTCACCGCGAGCGCCGAAGCGCTCACCAAGATGGCCCCGGGACGCACGCGCGTGGTCACCAACGCCGCCGAGATTACGACCATCGACTTTCTGCGCAACCCCGACTGGGCCTTTCCCGACCAGGAGATGCAAGCGCGCATCCGCGAGGCCGTGGGGGATGCGCCGGCCGAGTTTCTCGATGCCACGGGGCTTGCCACCCGGCTCATGGGAGACGCCATCGCCACCAACCTCTTCCTCCTGGGCTACGCCTGGCAGAAAGGCTGGGTGCCGGTGCGCCACGAATCGCTCATGCGCGCGATCGAATTGAACGGCGTGGCGGTGGACATGAACCGCGCCGCCTTCCTGTGGGGGCGGCGCATGGCGCACGAGCCGCAGGCGGTGCGCGATTTCGCCCGCCCCGCAGCCGAGTCCGGGGCGCGCTTCGCCCGCACGCTCGACGAGGTGATCGAACGGCGCGCCACCTACCTCGTCGACTACCAGGACGAAGCCTATGCCGAACGCTATCGCCGGCTGGTGGCGCGCGTGCGCGAGGCCGAACGCGCGCTGCGCGGCGCCCCCGCCGAAGAGACCCCCGGCACGATGCCACTCACCGACGCCGTGGCCCGCTCCTACTTCAAGCTGCTGGCGATCAAGGACGAATACGAAGTGGCGCGCCTGTACTGCGACCCGAAATTCTGGCAAAAACTGGAGGACACCTTCGAAGGCCCCTTCGAGGTGCGCTTCCATCTCGCCCCGCCGCTCCTTGCCCGCCCCGACCCCGTCACCGGCCTCATCGCCAAGCGCGAGTACGGTCCGAGCATGCGCCACGCCTTCGCCCTGCTCGCGAAGATGAAACGGCTGCGCGGCACGGCGCTCGATCCTTTCGCCCGCACCGAGGAGCGGCGCTGGGAGCGGGGGCTCGTCGCCGAATTCGAGGGCGACGTCGACCGCGTGCTGCGCGAACTCACCGCCGAGCGCCTGGCGCTCGCCACCGAGCTGCTTTCCTTGCCGCAGCGCATCCGCGGCTACGGGCACGTCAAACGCGCCGCCGGCGAAGAGGCAGCCCGGCGACGCGCGGCCTTGTGGCAACGCTGGCAGGAAACGGGCGCGGCCAGCGCGACGCAGCCGGCGGCGGGATACCCCGTGCCGGCTTGAGCACTGAAGCGCGCGAGGCGGTATCATGAAAACATGACGTTTCGCCTCCCGCGCTCGCCGCTTTTCGCCGCGGCCCTGGTCCAGCTGCTGGGCTGGCTGCTCGCCTTCGCCGCCGCGCGCCTGGGCTTCATCACCGGACTGTGGCCGCTCCTCGCCGTGCAGGCGTTCGCAGCGGCAGGCATGGCCGCGCTGCTGCGCAGCCCCTGGTGGTGGCTCGCCCTGCACCTCGTCTTTTCCCCCGCCCTCGTGGCCCTGCACGGCCTGGGGCTCGCGCCGGCATGGTATCTGGCGGCCTTCGTCGCGCTCGCCCTCGTCTTCGGCAACCCGGTACGCACGCGTGTACCGCTCTTTCTGTCGCACCGCGCCACGATAGAGGCGCTCTCGGCGCTCTTGCCACCGGATCGCCCTTTTCGCTTTCTGGACGTAGGCAGCGGCACGGGACGCGTCGTCGTCGCGCTCGCACGCGCCTTTCCCCAGGGAGAATTCACGGGCGTCGAGCAGGCGATCCTGCCGCACCTGATCGCGCGCTGGCGCGGCCGCGGACTGCCCAACCTGCACCTGCGGCGCGCCGATGCCTTCGCGCTGCCCTGGACAGGATACGACGTGCTCTACGCCTTCCTCTCGCCCGTGCCCATGCCCGACTTGTGGCGCAAGGCTTGCGCGGAACTCCCGCCGGGAGCGCTCGTCTGTAGCAACGAGTTCCCCATCCCAGGGATCGAGCCCCAAGCCCGCGTCTTGCCGCAAGGCACCACCCGTCCTCTCTGGCTTTACCGCGTGGCGTAGCGTTGGAATTGGAGGGATAGGGGGCCGCTATTTTCCTCAAGATTCGGCGCGTATCTGCCGATAATCCTGCCAAGGCTGCCCTCCACCACGAGGTTTTTCGTCATGGCGATCCTGATCGCGATCATCGGCAACAAAGGCGGCACCGGCAAGACCACGCTCTCGCACCTGCTGTGCCACGGCCTGGGACTGCTCGGCCGGCGCTCGGCCTGCGTGCTCACCGACACCACCCGCCAACCGCTCGATCCGCGCGGACGGCGCTACGTGATCGCCGACGCCCGCTCGCTCGATACGCTCAAGCGCATCATCGACAAGCTGCGCCCGCTCGATGACTGGATCGGCGTGATCGACGGCGGCGGCAACCGTCCCGACGTCGACCGGCGCCTCTATGCCCTGTCCGATCTGGTGCTGCTGCCGTTTCGCGAGTCGCACGAAGATATCCGCACGGTCGTCGCCGATCTCGAGCAGTTCCCCCGCGCCTACGCCGTACCCAGCCAGTGGCCGGTCAACGCCTGGCAGCGCGAGGCGGCCGATCGCGCGGTAGCGCAGCTGATGGCGCCTTACCTCGGCCGCATCCTGCGCCCCGTCCCGATGGTCTCGGCAACCAAGCTGTTGCTGCAAAAGCGCCTGCCGGCGCAACTTCCCACCCCCCTCAACAACACGGCCCGGCGATTCGCCCGCCAGCTGCTGGAAGTGCTCGACCTCGGCCGGGAGCTACCCACCTCCTTCGAGGAAGAAGAAGGCGAAGCAGTCTGTGAAGGCATTCCCGAAGAAGAAATGCCGTTGCGCCTCAAGCGCTGAGGAGCGCCTCGCGCTACAATGCCAAGGGAAAACGGCGGCACGAAGTGCCGCACCGACCGGGGAGGAAGACCATGACGCAGAATTTCTTCGAGGGCAGCGATCCCTTCGCCTTCATGCGGCAGATGTGCGCCAACATCGGCGTGCCGCTGCCGGGAATGGTGTTTCCGACGATGGACCTCGCCGACGTCGAGCGGCGCATCGCCGAGTTCAAGGCGGTGGAACAGTGGCTGCAGATGAACCTCAGCACCCTGCAGATGACGCGCCAATCGCTGGAAATGCAGCGGGTCGCCATCCTCTCGCTCTCCCAGATGGGCACGGCGAGCCAAGCCGCAGCAGCGGAAGCGGCCACCACGCCGGCCGGCAATCCTTTCGAGGCGATGGCGCAGCTGTGGCAGACGATGCAACAGGCCGCCCAGCAGACGGTGGAGGCCACCGCCACCGCCGCTCAGGCGGCGCATCAGGCCTTCTCCCAACCCCCTTCCCCACCGCCCGCAGCCGAGTCTCCGGCCGCGCCGCCCTCGGCCGGCGCGGACACGGGCCCGGAAGGATCTTCGCCCAAACCCAAGGCGGCGCGACGGCGGCAGAAAAGCGCCCAGGCGCCCGATCAAGGCGGCGGCGAAAACGCCTAACCCCGCCGCACCCGCAGCGGCGAGCGAGGCCAGGGGCCGCCTTCCTCCGCCGTCTTCAGGGCATTCCGCTCACGAAAGAGCGGGTGCTCCAGCGTTTCCTCGGGTGCAAGCACCGGCGTGACGCAGCAATCGAGCGGCGCGAAGAACACCGCCCATTCGTCGCGCGTGCGCGTGCGCAGCACCGCCGCCAGTTCCGCTCTGGCCCTGGCCCCTTCGTCGCCCGCGGCGCGATGGAAAGGGATGAGGTCGGGGCGAGCGATCGCCTCGCACAGCCGCACCCAGAATTTCTCTTCCAGCGCCCCGACGGCGAGGTGGCGCCCGTCGGCAGTCTCGTAGACGCCATAGCACGGCACCCCGCCAGTGAGCAGCCCCGCACCGCGCGGTTCGCTGCGCCCTTCGACCAGCGCCTGCGCCAGAGGAAATACCAGATGCGCCCAGCTGGCCTCGGTCATGGAGAGGTCGACGTGCGCGCCAACCCCGTCGCGCCGCGCCGCATGCACGGCGGCCACCACGGCCAGCGCCGCGTGCAGCGCCCCGCCCAGCAGGTCGGCGATCTGCAGGTTGCACTGCGCGGGCGGTCCACCGGCCGTGCCGGTCTGATGCAGCACCCCGGCGAGCGAGAGATAGTTGATGTCGTGCCCCGCCGCCTGCGCCATCGGCCCGTCCTGGCCGTAGCCGGAGATGGACACCAGCACGATGCGCGGATTGAGCGCGCGCATGGCGTCGAACCCCCAGCCGAGCCGCTCGAGCACGCCGGGACGGAATCCTTCGAGCACCGCGTCGGCCTCGCGCAGACGCGCCGCGAACCACGCCCGCCCCTCCTCGCTCTTGAGATCGATGCGATGGATTTCCTTGCGCGCATTGAGACGACGGTAAATGAAGGATTCGTCCTCCCCGGGCAGGCGCACGCCCAAACGCGCGGCGTCGTCGCCTTGGGGCGGCTCGACCTTGATCACGCGCGCACCGAGTTCGGCCAGATGCCAACCGGCCATCGGCCCCGGCAGCAGCAGCGAGAGATCGAGCACCGTCATGCCCGCAAGCAGAGGCATGGGCTCAGTCATCTCAGTCATATTTCCTCCGATCATCGATCACCTTGCCGTCGTTCGGCAGGCTGCCTGGCGGCACGAAACGCACCTCGCCGCGCAGCTTGGTGATCTCGCGCAAGCTCGTCTCGATCGCCTGACGCAGATCGTCGTCCCCCTGCGCCACTTCGCACTCGAGAATCATGACGTCGGAGAGATTCGGATTCTCGACCACCAACCGGGCGCGCCGCACTTCAGGGTGGCGCGAAGCCACCGCCAGCACCTGCGAGGGATGCACGAACATCCCTTTGACCTTGGTCGTCTGATCCGCCCGTCCGAGCCAGCCGCGGATGCGCGTGTTGGTGCGCCCGCAGGGCGAGATGCCGGGCAAGACGGCCGAGAGATCCCCCGTACCGAAGCGGATCAGGGGATAGACCGGATTGAAGGTAGTGACCACCACCTCCCCCACCTCGCCCTCGGGCACCGGTTCGCTCCCGCCTGGGCGCACGATCTCGACGATCACGTCCTCGTCGAGTACCAGCCCCTCGCGCGCCTCGGTCTCGTAGGCGACGAGGCCCAGATCCGCGGTGGCGTAGCCCTGATAGGCGTCGATGCCGGCTTCGGCCACTTCGCGCTGCAGTGCCGGAGGGAACGCTTCGCCAGAAACGAAAGCCTTGCGCAGGGAAAGCGCCACGCCTGCCTCACGGCACTTGTGGATCAGGATGCGCAGGAAGGAAGGTGTACCGGTGTAGGCATTCGGTTTCAAATCGGCGATCGCCTGTACCTGCAGTTCGGTCTGCCCGACTCCGGCCGGAAAGACGGTGCAGCCGAGCGCATGCGCACCGGTCTCCATCATGCTGCCCGCTGGCGTCATGTGATAGGAGAAAGTGTTCTGCACCAGGTCTCCTTCGCCGAAACCGGCGGCGAAGAGGGCACGCGCCATGCGGTAATGATCCGGCCGGTTGCCCTCGGGCTCGTAGATCGGGCCGGGGGAAGCGAATACGCGCAGCACCTCCCGCCCCCACCCGACAGCGGCGAAACCGCCGAACGGCCGCTCGCGCTGTTGCAGTTCCAGCAATTCCGACTTGCGCACCACCGGCAGCCGGGCGAGCGCCGCGCGCGAAGTGATCTCACTTGGATCGATGTCGGCGAGCAATCTGGCGTAGGCCGGCGCATGCGCCTTGGCATGCGCGATCTGCGCCGGCAAGCGGGCAAAGAGATCGGCTTCACGCCGCTCCTGCGGCCAGGTCTCGCGCTCGTCGTAGTAGCGGCGCCGCGCCGCCCGAGTCGTCCCCTGGGTCATGTGTTCTCTCCGTCAAGACAGCCAGCGCTTGCGCCGACGATAATGTTTCACCTCGCGGAAGCTCTTGCGCCCCTGCGACGACAGACCGAGGTAGAACTCCTTCACGTCCTCGTTCTCGCGCAGTTCCTGAGCGTCGCCCTCCATCACCACGCGGCCGTTTTCCAGGATGTAGCCGAAATTGGCGTAGCGCAGCGCCACCATGGTGTTCTGTTCGGCGAGCAGAAAGCTCACGTTTTCCTTGGCGTTGAGCTCATGCACGATTTCGAAAATCTCTTCGACCACCTGCGGCGCCAGGCCCATGGAAGGTTCGTCGAGCAGGATCATCTCGGGCGCGGCCATGAGCGCCCGGCCGATGGCGCACATCTGCTGCTCGCCGCCCGAGGTGTAGCCGGCCTGCGACTTGCGCCGCTCCTTGAGCCGGGGGAAGTAGTGATAGACGCGCTCGAGCGCCTGGCCGAGCTGGGCGCGCGAGAGCCTGCGCGTGTAGGCCCCGGTGAGAAGATTTTCCTCGATGGTGAGGTGCTCGAAACAGTGCCGCCCCTCCATCACCTGGATGACACCCCGGCGCACCAGCTCGTTGGGCGTGAGATCATCCACGCGTTCCCCCTTGAAGCTGATCGAGCCTTTGGTCACCTCGCCGCGCTCGGCGCGCAGCAGGTTGGAGATGGCCTTGAGCGTGGTCGATTTGCCCGCCCCGTTCGCGCCGAGCAGGGCGACGACGCCGCCGCGCGGCACTTCGAGCGAGACGCCCTTGAGCACCAGGATCACGTGGTCGTAGATCACCTCGACGTTGTTGACGACGAGATAGGGTTCGCCGCCGGCGGCCCCGCGAAGCGCTTCAGCATTCATGCCCAGCCCTCATCCTTGGCTCTCCTGTCCCCAAGCTCCCCCCAAGGAGCGCGGCGGCCCGTCGAGGACCGCCGCCAATGCCTCACTGCTCCTTGCTGCAATCACGCGGCGTGATGCCTTTTTCCTTGGCGTAGGCCGCCGCCGACTCTTCCACCAGCGAGCGCACCAGCTCGCGGTCCGGTTCGATCCAGTCGGAGACCGACACCCACTTCGTGCCGTCCCACTGCTGGAAGCGCACCCGCCCCGAGCCCTCGTGGTCGGCGCACGACAGCGCCAGCGCCGGCATCAGGCCCTTCGCGCCGATCGCCTCCAGCCGCTTCTCGTCGAGCTTGAGGTTTTCCAGCGCCCAGCGCATCTGCTCGCCGGTGACTGGTTTGCCCTTGCCGAATTTCTCCTGCGCGAGCCGCAGCGCTTCCACGTAGATGATGCCGTGGCCCACGCCGCGGTTGTAATAGGTGCTGCCGACGCGCTTGGGATCCTGCATATCGCCCTGGCCTTTGGCATAGACGAGCTTCTGGATGTCCTGGATGACGGCGAAGTCGGTGCCCGCCGGGTTGAACGCCCCGGCCACGAAGCCCTTGGCGGCATCGCCCGCCGGCACGACGTCCTCCTCGGCCCCGGACCACCACCAGCCCACGATCCGCTCGGCCGGGAAACCCGTGCGCGCCGCAGTCTTCAGGGCCGTCGGGTTCGACACGCCATAGGTGAGCAGAATCACGTAATCCGGTCGCATCTGCCGGATCTGCAGCCACTGCGCCTGCTGCTCGTTGCCGGGCATGGCCACGGCGATCTTCTCGGTGGTGAAACCCCACTTCTGCGCCAAGCGGTCGAGCACGGGGAAAGGCTCCTTGCCCGGGGCGAAGTCGAGATAGAGCACGGCGATCTTCTTGCCCTTGAGCTTGTCCATCCCCCCCTCGCGCTGGCCGAGGTAACCGACGATGGCCGAGGCCTGCGACCAGTAAGTGGCGATCATGGGAAAGACCCAGGGGAAGACGCGCCCGTCGGCGGTGTCCGAGCGGCCGATGCCGATCGACAGCAGCGGGATCTTGTCCTGCGGCACGCGCTCGAACACGCCAAAGGTGATGCCGGTGGAGACCGGGGCGAAGAGCACGTTCTGCTGGTCCCCCTGTTTCTTCAGCCGCTCGTAGCACTCCACGCCGCGCGCGTTGTTGTATTCTGTCTCGCATTCCTGCCACACGAGCTTGACACCATTGACCCCGCCCTCGCGCTCGTTGATGAGCTTCATGTAGTCGATCCAGCCGCCGAACACCCCCGTGCCGCCGGCCGCGTACGGTCCGACGCGATAGCTCGGCAAGCCGAGGTACTGTTCCGCCGCCTGCGCCGTACCCAGACCGGCCGCGCCCCAGACGGTGGCCGCCGCCACCGCCGTCAGCCATGCTTTTTTCAGTTTCATCGCCATGCCTCCTCTTGGTGTGGTGAAACGCCCGCGCCGTCGACCGCCTCCGCTCAGTGCGGGAAAGGCCACAGGCGCAGTTTCTCCTTGCCGATCTGCCACAGGCGGGTGAGGCCGTGCGGCTCGACGATCAGGAAGAAGATGATGAGCACGCCGAACACGATCAACTCCAGGTTCGAGGCGAGCGTGGCCGGGACGAGCGCCCCGACCGAAGTGTGCATCAGCACGTTGAGTCCCACCGGCAGCAACAGGATGAAGGCCGCGCCGAGAAAAGCCCCCAGCACCGAACCCATCCCACCGATGATGATCATGAAGAGGATCTTGAAGGAAAGATCGAGCCCGAAGCCATCGGGCTCCACCGTGCCGAGGTAGGTGTAGGCGTAGAGCCCGCCGGCGATGCCGCAGTAAAAGGAAGAGACGGCGAAGGCGAGCAGCTTGGTCTTCATGAGCGGAATGCCGATCACCTCGGCCGCCACGTCCATGTCGCGCACCGCCATCCACGAGCGGCCCGTGTTGGTGCGCGCGAGGTTCTTCGCCACCAGGGCGAGCAGCGAGACGATGGCGAGCGTGAGCAGATACTTGCGCGCCGGCGTATCGAAAGCGAAGCCGAAGATCTCGATGCGCTGCGCGGTGATGATGCCGGAGGAAGAATAGTTGGAGAACCAGGGAAACTTGGCGAGCGCCCAGACGATGAAGAACTGCGCCGCCAGCGTAGCCATGGCGAGGTAGAAACCCTTGATGCGCAGCGAAGGCAGGCCGAAGACGACCCCCACGGCCGCCGCGCTCAGCCCGCCGAGGACGAGTCCCACCAGGAAAGGCAGCCCGTCGAGGCGCAGCAAGAAATTGTAAGTGGCGTACGCCCCCACGGCCATGAAGGCCCCCGTGCCCAGCGACAGCTGCCCGGCGTAACCGGTGAGGATGTTGAGCCCCAGGGCAGCGAGGGCGAACACCAGTACCGGCGTGAGCACCGCCTGCAGCCAGTATTCGCTCGCCACGAAGGGCGCGACGAAGAACGCCGCAGCCACGAGCGCCGCCATGACGATGCGGTCCTGCTTGATGGGGAAAATCTGCTGATCTTCCTCGTAGCTCGCCTTGAACTGTCCCGCCTCGCGATAGATCATCTCACGTTCCTCCCGATACCGTCAGACGCGGTCGATGTGTTTTTCGCCGAAGAGCCCCTCGGGCCGGATCAGCAGGAAGACGAGCGCCAACACGTAGGGAAACCACGAATCGATCCCCCCGCCCACGAAAGGCCCGAGATACACTTCGGCCAGTTTCTCGCTCGCCCCGATGATGAGCCCGCCGACGATGGCGCCGGGCACCGAAGTGAGCCCGCCGAGGATCAGCACCGGCAGCGCCTTGAGCGCCGTATAGGTGAGCGCGAACTGCACGCCGTTGCGCGAGCCCCACACCAGCCCGGCCACGATGGCCACGAACCCGGCCACCGCCCACACGATCACCCAGATGCGCTGCAGCGGAATGCCGATCGACAGCGCCGCCTGGTGATCGTCGGCCACCGCCCGCAGCGCCCGCCCCACCTTGGTATATTGGAAGAAGAGCGCGAGCACCGCCACCAGCACCCCGGCCACCGTGGCCGCGACGAGATCGAACTTGGAGATCATGAGGTTGTAGCGCTCGAGCAGCCCCATCACCGGCTCGTCGGCGATGCCCAGATCCAGCCCACGCACCACCGCCCCCCACATGCCTTGCGCCACCCCCTCGATCAGATAGCTCAGCCCGATGGTGGCCATGAAGAGGGTGATCGCCGGCTGATTGACGAGCTTGCGCAGCATGAAGCGCTCCACCAGCCAGGCGAGCAGCACCATGACGACGGCGGTGAGCACCAACGCCACCCAGAAAAGCCCCGCCCACTCGGGCGAAAGCCCCAGCCAGGCCGGCAGACGCTCGGTGAGCCCCACGAACGTGAGCGCGGCGAAGAAGACCATCGCCCCCTGGGCGAAATTGAGCACGCCGGACGCCTTGAAGATGAGCACGAATCCCAGCGCCACCAGGGCATAGAGCATGCCGGCCAGCAGACCGCCGATCAGCACTTCCAGAAAGAATCCCATCGTCCGCTCCTCCTCAATGCCCGGCGCCGAGATAGGCTTCGATCACGACCGGATCGTTGCGCACCTCATCGGGCGGCCCGTCGCCGATCTTGCGGCCGTAATCGAGCACCACCACCCGGTCGGAGATGTCCATCACCACCCCCATGTCGTGCTCGATGAGCACGATGGTGGTGCCCAACTGCTCGTTCACGTCGAGGATGAAGCGGCACATGTCCTGCTTCTCCTCCACGTTCATGCCGGCCATGGGCTCGTCGAGCAGCAGCAGCGACGGCTCGGCCGCCAGCGCCCGGGCGAGCTCCACCCGCTTTTGCAGGCCGTAGGGCAGGCGCCCCACCGGCGTCTTGCGGATGTTCTGGATCTCGAGGAAATCGATGATCTCCTCGACGCGCTTGCGATGCGCGATCTCCTCGCGCCGGCTCGGCCCCCAGTAGAGCGCATTCCACAGGAAATTTCGCCGCATCATGAGGTTGCGACCGGTCATGATGTTGTCGAGCACCGTCATGCCCTTGAAGAGCGCGATGTTCTGAAAGGTGCGGGCGATGCCCTGCGCCGCCGCCTCGTGCGGGTTCATTCGCCGCCGCTCCTGGCCACGGAAGACGATGCGCCCCTGCTGCGGGTGATACACCCCGTTGATAACGTTGAGCATGGAGCTCTTGCCCGCGCCGTTGGGGCCGATGATGGCGCGGATCTCGCCCTCGCGCACGTCGAAACTGATGTTGGTGAGCGCCTTGACCCCGCCGAACGACAGCGAAATGTTCTGCAGATCGAGGATCACGTCGCCGATGACTCGCGCCATTTCCTCCTCCTTCAGCCTTGCGGGCGCGGCGAGGGCGGAAAGACCTTCGCGTCGCGGATGCGCACCTCGGCGGCGATCTTGCCGGCGCGCCCGTCCTCGTACTTGACCGCCGTCTCGATGTACTGGCTGTCCTTGCCGGCGTAGAGCGCCTCGACCAGCACGGCGTACTTCTCGGCGATGAAGCGCCGGCGCACCTTGCGCGTGCGGGTGAGCTCCTCGTCGTCGGCGTCGAGCTCCTTGTGCAGGATGAGGAAACGCCGGATCTGCGAGCCGCCCATCTGCGGATCGTGGCTCAGGTCCTCATTGACCTGCTCCACGCACTGCTGGATGAGATCGTAGACGGCCGGCTGCTGCGCCAGATCGGTGTAGCCCGAATAGGCGAGCCCCCGGCGCTCGGCCCAGTTGCCCACCGCCTCCAGGTCGATGTTGATGAAGGCGGTCACGTAAGGGCGATCGTGCCCGAAGGCCACCGCCTCCTTGATGAGGGGGAAGAACTTGAGCTTGTTCTCGATGTAGTTGGGCGCGAATATCGAGCCGTCCTTGAGCCTTCCCACGTCCTTGGCCCGGTCGATGATCTTGAGGTGCCCATCCTCGTCGAAGAAGCCCGCATCCCCGGTCATGAAGTAGCCTTCTTCGTCGAAGGCCTCGGCCGTATCCTGCGGCCGCTTGTAGTAGGCCTTGAGCAGCATCGGACCGCGCACGCGGATCTCGCCGTTGTCGGCGATTTTCACCTCCACCCCAGGGGCGGGCTTGCCCACCGAGTCGAGCTTGACCTCGCCGTCGGGTTGCAGGCAGACGTAGGCGCAGGTCTCCGTCTGACCGTAGAGCTGCTTGAGGTTGATGCCGATCGAGCGGTAGAAACGGAAGAGATCCGGCCCGATCGCCGCCCCGGCCGTATAGGCCACGCGCAGGCGCGACAGGCCGAGCACGTTGCGCAGCGGCCCATAGACCAGGATCTCGCCCAAGGCGTAGTGCAGGCGCTGCAGCAGCGGCACCGGCCTGCCTTCGAGGATCTGGATGCCGCAGCGCTCGGCCACCTTCATGAAATGGCGGAACATCGCCTGCTTCAAACGCCCGGCATCCTCCATGCGGATCCACACCTGCGTGCGCAGGTTCTCGAACACGCGCGGCGGGGCGAAGTAGTACGTGGGACCGATTTCGCGCAGATCGGTCATCACCGTCTCGCTCGACTCGGGGCAATTGATGGTGAAGCCTGCCGCGTAAGCCTGGGCATAAGAGAAAAGATGGTCCCCCACCCAGGCCATCGGCAGGTAGGAGAGCACTTCCTCGCGGTCGGTGAGGTGGTCGAACTGCACCCCGCCCATGCCGGCGAAGAGGAACGCCCGATGCGTCTGGCACACCCCCTTGGGCTTGCCAGTAGTGCCCGACGTGTAGAGCATCACCGAGACGTCGTCGCTCTCCCCTTTCTCGATCTCCTCGTCGACGAAATCGGGCTGGTTGCGGTCGTGGATGCGCCCGGCCTCCAGGAGCTCGTCCAGTCCCTGCAGCAGCGGCTGGGTGTAATGGCGCATGCCACGCGGATCGTCGTAGAAGATGCGCTCGAGCGAGGGCAGGCGGTCGAGGATCTCGAGGAGCTTGTCGACCTGCTCCTGATCCTCCACCACCGCCATCTTGACCTCGGCGTCCTGCAGCACGTAGGCCATCTCCTCGGCGATCGCATCTTGGTAGAGCAGCACCGGGATGCCCCCCAGACATTGCGCCGCGGCCACCGCCAGGTAGAGGCGTGGCCGGTTGTCGCCGACGATGGCCAGGCGATCGCCACGCCGGAATCCCGCCTCGGCCAGCCCGCAGGCGAGCGCGCGCACCTGGGCGTAGCACTCGCCCCAGGTGTAGGTTTGCCAGATGCCGTATTCCTTCTCGCGGATCGCCGGCCGGTCGGCGCGTACGCGGGCGTGATGCCGCAGCAGGCGCGGAAAAGTCTCCAGACCCGGAATGATCGCAGGGGCATGCGGTTTCGTGCCCTCGGCCATGCCAACCCTCCTCCAATCCGATGAGCGTGTGCCCCGCCGTCGTTTTCTTTTTTCGGCGGGGCCGTCTCCCTCCACGCGACGGCTGCATTGTGCCGGCGAAGTCTTGCAAGGGTTTGTCAAAAACGTAACGCGAATGTAACGGCGAGCGCCCGCGGATCCCCTCACACGCGAGATAGCTTTTTTGCACTTGATACTGATTATCGTTTACTATATCATTTGCAAAGAAACGTCTCACGAACCGAGCCATGACCCAAGAACCTCGCCGCGTCCTTCCGCCCTGGGCGATCCTCGCCGCCCTCTCGCTGCACGGCGCGGTCCTCTACGCCGGGGCACGCGCCCTGCCTGAAGTGCAGACGCCTCCTGTCGCCCCGAGCATGACGATCGCCTGGGTCGTTCCGGCACCGGATCCCGCTCCTGCGGCAACGGCGGCCCCCGCCGTCGAACCTGCGCCGGCCACCGGGCCCTCGCCGACCCCGCCCAAGGCGAAAGCCCCCGCACGCACGACGGCCAAGCCCCGTACTCCTGCCAGATCCAGCCCGCCGCCGACGCAAGCGGTGACTGCGGCCGCAACCTCGTCCGTCGCGGCAAACGAGGCCGGAGGCGACCCTGCACCCCCTGCGGACACGGCACCGGCCGCCCCCGTGCGCGGCAATACTGGAAGCACGGAAGCCGCGCCCTTCACCGAACCGCGCTTCGACGCCGCCTATCTCGCCAATCCGCGCCCCTCCTACCCCCCGGTATCGCGCCAGCTCGGCGAGCAGGGCAAAGTGATCCTGCGCGTACTGGTCGGCGCCGACGGGTCGCCACGCCGCGTCGAACTGGAGCGCTCTTCCGGCTACCACCGGCTCGACCGGGCCGCGCGCGAGGCCGTCGAGCGCTGGAGATTCGTCCCCGCGCGCCGCGGCGACACCCCGGTCGAAGCCACCGTGCTCGTCCCCATCGCTTTCTCCCTTTCTTCATCCTGACCCTTGCGGAGCCTCACCCATGAACGAATCCCTACTGCATTTCTTCGCCCAAGGCGACGGCGTGAGCCGCTTCATCTTCTTGCTGCTCGCGCTGCTTTCCGTGCTGAGCTGGGCCGTGATCCTTGCCAAGACGGCGCTGCATCTGCGCCTGTCGCGGCGCGCCGCCCAGTTTCTGCGCCGATTCTGGAACGCGGGCGACCTGGCCGAGATTGCGCGCGACCTGCGGGAACACGGCGCGATCGACCCGGCCTCGCACCTCGTGCATCACGGCCTCGAGGTGCTCGAACGCCTCGAGCGGGCCGGCGAAAACGCCGCGGCGCGCCCCGGGCCGCTCGGGGAGCGCGGCGAGCCTCAGGAGCTCCTCACCCGGGCGCTGCGCCGCGCCATCGACGAAGCCCGCGCCCGCGACGAGGCCGGCATGACGCTGCTCGGCACCACCGCTTCCAGCGCCCCCTTCATCGGGCTCTTCGGCACCGTCTGGGGCATCTATCACGCCCTGCAGGCGATCGCCGCCAGCGGCAGCGCCTCGCTCGACAAGGTGGCCGGCCCCATCGGCGAAGCCCTGGTGATGACCGGATTCGGTCTGGCCACCGCGATTCCGGCCGCGATCGCCTACAACGCCTTCAGCCGCATCCAGCGTCGCCGCGCGCAGGAGCTGGAAGCCTTCGCCTACGACGTCTACACCTTCCTCGTCACCGGCATCAAGCGCCCAGCGACCCGGCCCGAGCCCGCCGTCGTCGCGCTCGATGCCGATGCCCCCCGCCCCGCCCGCAAGACCGCCTCCTGACGGAGAACCCCCATGGCCTTCGCCCGACTCGACAGCACCGGCGACACCGAACCGATCAACGAGATCAACATGGTGCCCTTCATCGACGTGATGCTGGTGCTGCTCATCATCTTCATCGTCACCGCGCCCTTGATGACCCACGCGGTGAAAGTCGACCTTCCCCAGGCGAGCAGCGCCCCCGACACGAAACGCGACGAGGAGCGCCTGCGCCTGCGGCTCGCCGCCGACGGCCAGACCCTGCACTGGAACGACGAGGCGATCGACTGGACGGCTCTGGAAGCGCGCCTCGCCGAGCTCACACCCCAAACCACCCTGGAGCTGCAGGCCGACCGTGCCACCCCCTACGAGGCGCTCGCCCGCCTGATGGCCGCCGCCTCGCGCCACGGCCTGGCGAAGATCGCCTTCGTGACGCTGCCCGGCGAACCCGCTCCCTGAAAAACGACGCTTTTCCCCAACCCCAAGGAGTTTTTTCGATGTCGACCGTCCCTCCGCACGAACCCCAGCCGCGAGCGGAAAACGCCGCGCCTCTTCGCCCCAAGGTGCTGCCGCTGGGCGCAGCGATGCTGATCGGCCTGGGCGCGGCGCAGCCGGCGCTCGCGCAAAGCGCCGAGACGGGCGCTGCCGACGCCCAGGTGCTGCCCACCGTCACCGTCACCGATGAGGCCCCTACCGCAACGCAGGGCTACCTCAAGCACACCACCCGCGTGGGCAAGACGCTGCAGGACCCGCACGAGATCCCGCAGGCGATCACCATCCTCACCCAGGACCTGCTCGAAGACCAGCAGGTAGGCTCCTTGCGCGAAGCCCTGCGCAACGTCTCGGGGCTCACCTTCAACGCCGCCGAGGGGGGCCGCTCCGGCGACAACATGATGCTGCGCGGCTTCTACACCTTCGGCGACATGTACCTCGACGGCATCCGCGACACCGCCCAATACAACCGCGAGACCTTCAACCTCGAAAGCGTGGAAGTGCTGCGCGGCTCGGCGGCCATGCTCTACGGCCGCGGCCAGGCAGGCGGGATCATCAACCAGGTAAGCAAGGCGCCTCTACCCGCCGACAAATACAAGCTCACCGGCTCCTTTGGCAGTGAAGACTATCGCGAGGGCACGGCCGATCTCAACAAAACCCTGGGAGAGAACTCGGCGCTGCGCGTGAACCTCATGAAGCGCACCGAGGAGAGCTGGCGTGAGAACCCCGCCAACGGCGCCGAACCCGAGATCGACCGCCAGGGCGCGGCCCTGAGTTTCGTCCACGGCATGGGCACGCGCGACGAAGTACAGCTCAACTACTACTATCTGCAGACCCGCGACAATCCCGACTACGGCGTGCCCTTCGACTCCACGACCAAGCGGCCGCTCAAACGCTACGGCACTTCCGCCTTCTGGGGCACCGACGACACGTTCGATGACTCCGACACGCACATCGCCACCGCCACCTACACCCACCGCTTCCAGCCCGGGACCGAGTGGCGCACCGTGCTGCGCTTTGCCGACTACGACCGCAGCTACTGGGCGCTCGCCCCTTCAGGCAGAGCCGCGCCCTCGGCCGACGGCTCGAGCGGCAGCGCGAAAACGCGTAACACCGACTATCGGACCGTGGCGCTGCAATCCGACCTCACCCATGCCCTCACGCTCGCCGGCATGCGCCACGAGCTGCTCGCCGGCTTCGAATACCTCAACGAAGACAGCCACCGCCGCTCGCTGCGCAATCTCGCCGCCCCAGGGGCGCCGGCCTTCTATCGCCCCGGCATCGAGGATCCCAAGGCGAGCGCCACCGATTTCACCGGCGACAGCTACGCGCTGCTCGCCCAGGACACCATCGAATTCCTGCCCGGCTGGAAACTCACCCTGGGCGCACGCCGCGACGAGCTCTCCGCCGACTACAGCAACGTCAATTCCCCCAGCCTCGACTACGGCGAGAACAGCTACCGGGCGGGCCTGTCGTGGCTGCCCACCGCCAACCAGCACTACTATCTCTCGTGGTCCGACAGCTTCAGCCCCACCGCCGACCTCTACCAGCTCTCCGGCGGCGAATATCCGGCCGAGCGCAGCGACGTGGTCGAGCTCGGGGCCAAGTGGATGCTCTTCGAAGGCGATCTCTCGCTGCGCGCCGCGCTCTTTCGCGCCACCAAGGATTGGGAGCGCAACACCGATCTCGAGACCACCGGCGCCATCCTCACCCGCAAGCGCCGCACCGACGGGCTGGAGCTCGAAGCCGCCGGCCGCATCACCGAGCGCTGGGAAGTCTTCGCCGGCCTGGCCCTGATGGACGCCGAAATCCTCAAAGTGGCCCCCGGCGCCGACCCGCGCCTCAAGGGGCAGCAGCCGCGCAACACGCCAGACTACACCTTCAACCTGTGGACCACCTACCGCTTCATGCCAGGCTGGAAAGCCGGCCTGGGCGCCGAGACCAAAGGCGAGCGCTATGGCTATAACCCCATGGCCGCCAACGGACCCTTCGTAAACGGCAAGTTCTCGCCCAACGTCGCCCCCTCCTACACCCGCTGGGACGCCATGCTCGCCTATGAACAGCCCTCCTACACGGTACGCATGAACGTGCGCAACCTTTTCGACAAGGTCTATTATGATGCCATCTACGACAACGGCGGCTTCGTCGTCCCCGGCACCGACCGGGCGGTGATCCTCACGGCCGAGTTCAAGTTCTGAGCTTTCGGCGGGGCTCCTGGCCCCGCCCTCAACGGAAGACACCATGCTCCTGACGATCGACGAAGTTCTCTCCGCCGCGGAAGTCGAACGCGCCCGGACACTGCTCGCGCAGGCGCGCTGGGTCGATGGCCGCAGCAGCGCCGGACCACTCGCGCGCGAAGTCAAGAACAACCTGCAGATCGCCGAAGACTGCCCCACCCTCGCCCCCTTGCGCCAGCTGGTGCTGCAGGCGCTCGAGCGCGAGCCACTCGTCTTTTCCGCCGTGCTGCCGCGCGACATCTTTCCGCCGCAGTTCAACCGCTACCGCGCCATCGGCGAGGGTGAGCACTACGGGCCGCACGTCGATGCCGCCATCCGGCTGGTGGGCGAGCGCAAACTGCGTACCGACGTCTCGGCCACCCTCTTTTTCAGCGCCCCGGAAGAATACGACGGCGGCGAGCTCGTGATCCACGACCTCTTCGGCACACAGCGCGTCAAGGGCAAGGCCGGTTCCATCGTCATCTACCCCGCCAGTTCGCTGCACGAGGTCACGCCAGTCACCCGGGGCGAGCGGCTCGCCTCCTTCATGTGGTTCCAGAGCCTGGTGCCCGACCCGGTCGAACGACGCCTGCTCTTCGAACTCGACATGGCCACCCTGACGCTGCGCAGCGAACACGGGGAGGGCGCGCTCGCCGCGCGCTTCTCCACGATCTACCACAACCTGCTGCGACGCTGGAGCGTCTAGCCGTGTCCGACACTCCTGCGCCCGTATGCGCCGAAGACTACCTCGAACTGGCGCAGCAGCGGCTGCCGCCGGACGTCGCCGCCTACCTCTTCGGCGGGGCCGAGGCGGAACTGGCGGCGCGGCGCAACCGCGAGGCGCTCGATGCCGCCACCCTCATTCCCCGTTTCGTGCGCGACACTCCTTTTACCCCACCGGGCGGCCCGACCCTCTTCGGCCGGCGCCACGCCTCGCCGCTGCTGCTCGCGCCGATCGCCCATCAGCGCCTCTTCCATCCCGACGGCGAAGCGGCGAGCGTCCTCGCCGCGCTGGCGCAAGGCGTCACGCCCATCGTCTCCAGCCTGGCGAGCACCCCCTGGCCGCAACTGCGCCAGCTCGCCGAAGACGAAGCACTGTGGTTCCAGATCTACTGGCAGGGCGATCGTGCCGCCACCGAGCGGCTCATCGAGCGCGCCGCGGCGCTGCGCCCCGAAGCCTGGATGATCACCCTGGATGCGCCCATCGGAGGCTTGCGCTGGCGGCTGTGGCGCAGCGGTTTTCGCCTGCCGCCGCGGGCGGCGCCAGCCAACCTCGAAGCGCAGGCGCCGACGCAGCGCACGCACGACCTGGCGGCCCTCCTTGCGCTCGCCCCCACGCGCGACGATCTCGCCTGGCTGCGCGATCGCCTGCGGCAGCCCCTCCTGGCCAAAGGCGTATTGCACGAAGCAGACGCCGAGGCATTGGCGCGGCTGGGTTACGACGGCCTCGCCGTCTCCAACCACGGCGGACGAACTTTCGATGCCGCCCCGGCGAGTCTCACCCAGCTCGAACCGATCGCACGGGCCGTGGGAGAAAAGATGACCGTGCTTTTCGATGGCGGCGTGCGCCGCGGCAGCGACGTCGCCAAAGCCCTGGCGCAGGGCGCATCGGCCGTGCTCGTCGGCCGCCCCTACGTGGCAGCGCTTGCCCTAGAGGGCGCCCACGGCGTGGCCCGCTGCCTGCGGCTGCTGCGCGACGAGTACGCCGCCGTCGCCGCCCTGCGGTAGAGGCGCCAAGCGCCGCAGCGCCTCGCCCTTGGTGCAGGGCATGCGTTCGGCCAGCAGCGCGCGCATCGCCCGCTCCCAGAAACGGCGCGAGCGCTCGTGGCGCATATCCACCGGATGCAGCCCCAGTCGCAGCCAGGAACGGTTCGCGCTGCGCCTCAGCCAGCGCTCATTGACCGCCTGCGAGGCAAGCCGCCGCCAGCCGCTGCGGGCGCTCCACACGAGGCTCGGCGCATCGATCGGACACCACCCCTCGCCCGCGCGCCCATACACCCGCCGCGGCGAGCTGGTGTAGCGCAGGGGAAAGCCCGCGAGCGCGCGCCAGGCGCCTTCGCCCAAGAGCCAACCCGGCGCGACGAAGCCCTCCACCGGCCAGCCCAGGCACGAGAAGAGCGCGAGTCCCCGTTCGAGCCGTGCCTGGGCCTCTGATTCGGAGATCGCCGCGAATTCCCCCTCGTGGGTAAGGATGCGGCGGCGCACGAAATCGGCCAGACCACGGCAGGGCAACTCGTCGGCGTGGAAATAGCCGTGCAGCACCGCCTCGCCGCCGCGGGCCAGTTCCCGCTCGATCGCCGCGCAAAAACGGGGATCGCGGTCGAACGTCCCTTGCCCGTGGTAGTCGGGTACCACCAAGAGCGTCAATGGCACGCCCAGCGCCGCTGCGCGCGCGGCAAAGTCGGCATAAAGCGGCCAGGTGGCCGGGGCCACGTCGTGCAGCACCACGGAAAAGAGCGCCTTCATCGCCCCCCCTGCCAGGCATCGGCCACTTCTGCATCCACCGGCACCGGCAGCAATGCAGGCACCCCGCACAAGGCGCGGTAATGCTCCAGCAGTCCGGGAAGCACCGCCGGCCAGGCGTAGCGGCGTTCCACCCAGGCGCGCGCCTGCCGCCCGGCCTCTTCAAGATCGACTTCGCGCACGAAGTCGCGTACCGTCTGTGCAAAGACCGTCGCATCCAGGCTCGGCGCGATCCGGCCAGCCTCGGGCGGCACCAGTTCGGATACGGCCCCGCCGGCTACGCCGACCACGGGGATGCCGCTTGCCATCGCCTCGAGCACCACCAGACCGAAAGTCTCCTGATTGCCGGCGTGCACCAGCAGATCGGCGCTGGCGAGGATGCGGGCGACGTCCTCACGGCCGACGAAGCGATCGACCACGGTCACGTTTTCCGGTACCCGGTGCGGCATGGCGCTGCCCACGAGCAGCAGGTGGAAGTCCTCGCCCAAGAGCCGCGTCGCCGCGAGCAGCACGTCGAGATTCTTCTCGCGCGCACCACGGCCGGCGAAGACCATGAGGCAGCGCGCCTGGGGAATGCCCAGTTCGGCACGCAGAGCGGGATCGCGCCGCGCCGGCGAAAAAATCTGCGTATCCACCCCCAAGGGCTGGGCGATCGCCCCCTCCACGCCGAGCGCCGCCAGATGTTCCACCATGGTGCGGCTGGGCGTGAGCACCCGGTCGAAACGCCGGTAGAGCTTGCGCACGTAGGCGGCCGCCGCCAAACCCCAGGCGCGGCCGAAGCGCCGCTCGACGAGGCGTGGCAAATCCGAATGGTAGAAACCGATCACCGGCACCCCCAGCCGCTCGCCGGCCGACAGCGCCGCCCAGGCGGGAACGTAAGGGTCTCCCGCCTCGATCACGTCGGGCGAAAGCGCCACGAGCCGCTCTTCCCACGGTCCGGGGCGCAAGGGGAAGCGGTAGCCGGTGGAAAAAGGAATGGGCCAGGCCGAGATCGTCTCGCAGCCGGGTGCGGAGCGATCTTCGGCCCCAGGAACCACCAAGGTGTGCCGCACCCCTTCGATGGCGGAAAGAAAGCGCCGCTTCGATTCCAGATACGTCCGAACGCCTCCGCTCGATTCCGAGTAGAACAACGTGACATCGGCAAGATGCATGAACTGTCCGGTCAAGAGAAAATTGCCGCAAGTGTAACGCCGACTTGCCCCTGGACGCCACCCCCGCCCAAGCGAGACCCCCTCATGTCATCTTTCTTGCACGGACATGGGAGCCACCCTGCAACATTTCGTCTCGTTTTCGTTCTGGCAGGCCATTCTTCCATGTCCTAAGCTGAGGGGCGTGCACACTTTGTTCATTCCCTGGAGGGAAAAACGATGATCCAATACAGCCGACGTCTCACTCCTTGGCTCTACGCCCTTTTCATCGCCATGAGCCTCGTCCTGATCCTGCCGCCGGCGCAAGCGGCCACCAACCAGGAAGAGCTCATCCGCGACGCCCGCGAAGCACTCGCCACGCTGCGCAAGATCAACCCCGCGGCGGATGCCATCGCCAAATCGGCCAAAGGCGTGCTGGTGTTCCCCAACATCATCAAGGCAGGGCTCGTCTTCGGCGGCAGCTACGGCGAAGGGGTGCTCTTCGTCGATGGCAAGGTGCGCGGCTTCTACAATTCCGTCTCCGCCTCCTGGGGGCTGCAGCTCGGCGCCCAGTCCTACGGTTACGCGCTCTTTTTGATGAACGACAAGGCGCTGAAATACCTCGAGGAAAGCCAAGGCTGGGAGCTGGGCACCGGCCCAACCGTCACCTTGGTGGATACCGGCGTGGCCGCGAACCTCTCCACCACCACCTTGCGCGACGACGCCTATGCCTTCATCTTCGACCAGCAAGGCTTGATGGGCGGCATCAACATCGAGGGCACGAAGATCACCCGTATCAAGCAGCCTTGAGCGCTTGACACTCCGAAACATCTCCCGAACGCCGCTTGCGGTATAAAAGGGAAACGTTCGAATCACGAAGGGAGTGGACATGAAACGGGTTTTCTTCCTCGCGCTCACTGCCACCGCCTTGGGCGTACTGAGTGGTTGCGCCACGTGGGATCGCATGTCGGCCCGCGAGAAAGCCGCCGTGGGCGGAGCCGCCGTGGGCGGCGTGGTCGGGGCGGCGGTCTCCGACGGCGGCGTGCTGGGAACCGTCGGTGGAGCCGCCATCGGCGGTCTCATCGGCGACCAAATCGGCAAATGACTCAGGAAGCAGGCGCCCTTGCGCCTTCCGCCGCTGGCGCCGCCTCCGACGGCGGCGCCAGGCGCGTCACCAGCAGCTGGTCGATACGATAGTTGTCGATATCGACCACCTCGAAACGATAACCCTTGTATTCGAGCGCATCGGTACGCTTGGGCACCTTGCGTAGGTGGTACATCATGAAGCCGGCAATGGTCTCGAAGTGCTCCGAGCCCTCGAATTCGTCGATGCCGAGCACCTCGGCCACCTCGGCGATAGGGGTGAGCCCATCGAGCAGCCAGGAGTCGGCATCGCGCTGCACGATCATTTCCTCGCGCCCCACCACGGGGTCGACGGCAACCACCGTATCCATCACGTCGCGCAGGGTGAGCAGACCGACGACGATGGCGTACTCATTGACGATGAGCGCGAAATCCTGCCCCGCGCTGCGGAAGCGCTGCAGCGCTTCGAGCAGCGTGAGCGTATCGGGGAAGACCAACAAATCCCGTACCACCATCTCGGCAGTGAGCGAGACTTTCTCGCCGTCGATGATGGAGAGAAAGAGATCACGCGTATCGACGTAGCCCACGGGCCGATCGAGCGAGCCGTCGCACACGGGAAACTTGCCGTGCGGATGGTTGCGCAGTTTCTTGCGGATGCTCTCCTCGGCCTCCCCCACCAAGAGGTAAACGATTTCGTCACGCGGCACCATGGCGGTGCGCACGGTGCGTTCGTCGAGTTCGAAGACGCGCGTCACCAGTTTCTGTTCCTCGGCGAGCAGCGTCCCGGCGCGCGTGGCCGCATCGGCGAGCGCCACGATCTCGTCGACGGTAACCTCCTCGCGCCGCCGCTCCGGCGCGCCGGCCACGCGCAGCACGGCGGAGGCGAGCGCATCGATCGCCCACACCAGGGGGTGCAGCAGGCGCATGAGCAGCGTCATCGGCGGGGCCACCACCAGGGCGATGCGCTCGGGGGCGAGCAGCGCAAGGCGCTTGGGAACCAGATCGGCGAGCACGACGAAGAGCAGCGTCACGGCGAGAAAGGCAATCGAGGAGGCGACCGAGCCGGCGTATTCAGGAGGGAGCACGAGGGCGGCAAGCGGTTCGAGCGAGGGCGTGATCGAGGATTCGCCCACCGCCCCGGCGAGGATGGCGACGCCATTCAAACCGATCTGTACCACCGTAAAGTAGTGACCCGGCTGGTCCTGCAGGTGCAGGATCCGTTTCGCCGCGGCATTGCCCTCCTTGGCCAACATCTCGATGCGCAGCCGGCGCGAGGCGGCGAGCGAGATCTCCGCCAGAGAGAAGAACGCGCTCGCCAATACGAGCAGCAGCAGGACGAAGAGGATCGTCATGATGAAAATTTTTCCTTCGTAACGTATTCATTATAGCGAGGAAGCCCGGCGACACCGGGCGATATAATGGAAAACTGTCACGAGGAACGATGGCGATGGACACGATCCTGCTCGTATATTGCACGGCCCCCGACCCCGACACGGCGCGCGAGCTCGCCCGCACCTTGGTCGAGGAGCGGCTCGCCGCCTGCGTGAACGTCGTCCCCGGCCTGCGCTCGCTCTACCGCTGGCAAGGCAAGGTGCATGAAGACGCGGAAGCCCTGCTGCTTCTGAAGACCACCGCGGTGCGCTACCAGGCGCTACAGGAGCGCCTGCGCGCGCTGCATCCCTATGAACTCCCGGAGATCGTCGCGGTCCCAGTGTCGGCGGGGCTGCCCGCTTACCTGGAGTGGGTCGCCGCGCAGACCCTGCCCGCACCCGAGGATTCCGCATGAACCGTCTTCGTTCTCGGTCACGCCTGCCGTATTGCCTGCTGACCCTGCTCTTCCTCTTCGCACCGTTCGTCGCGCGCGCCGCCGATCCGGTGCCGCCGGAAGAAGCCTTCGTCCCGCATGCCTGGCGCGGGGCGGAGAACTCCATCGTCGTCGATTTCACCATCCGCGAGGGGTACTACCTCTATCGCGACAAGCTGAAATTCACCGCCACGGCCCCTGCCGGAGCGCAGCTGCACGCTCCGCGCTTGCCCCCGGGGGAAGCCAAGCAGGACGAATTCCTCGGCGACGTCTACGTTTACCGCGACCGTGTCGCCATCCCCCTTCCCTACGAAGGCGAAATCCCGCAGCACCTGCGCCTCACCTACCAAGGCTGCTGGGACGGTGGCATCTGCTTTCCGCCGGTGGTCACCGACCTCGAGGTGGCCGCCGCCCCTCCTGCCGCGAGTTTGCTACAGCGGCTGCGCGGTGCCGTGGAGACGTCCCCCGCTGCGACCTCCGAGGCTGCGCCGCCTGCGAGCGCGTTGCCGGCCGATGAGAGTGGGCGGCTCGCGCAGGCGCTCGCCGGACGCCACTGGGCCCCCATGCTCGCCACCTTCTTCGGGCTGGGGCTGCTGCTCGCCTTCACGCCCTGCACCTTCCCCATGATCCCCATCGTCTCGGGCATCATCGTCGGAGGCAAGGAACACGTCTCGCGCGGACGGGCGTTCGGCCTGTCGCTCGCCTACGTCCTGGCCATGGCCGCCGTCTATGCCCTCGCGGGGGCGCTCGCGGGGCTGTCGGGCACGATGCTCTCGGCCGCCCTGCAGACGCCCTGGGTGCTGGGAGGCTTTGCGCTGGTGTTCGTGCTGCTCTCCTTGTCGATGTTCGGCCTCTACGAGCTGCAGCTGCCGTCCTCCTGGCAGACCCGGCTCGATGCCGCCGCCGGGCGGCTGCCGGGCGGGCGCTATCTCGGGGTGGCCTTCATGGGAGCGATCTCGGCGCTGGTGGTCGGCCCCTGCGTGGCCGCGCCGCTCGCCGGGGCGATGCTCTACATCGCCCGCACGGGAGACGCCTGGCTCGGCGGCTGGGCGCTCTTCGCGCTGGGGCTGGGCATGGGGGCGCCGCTCGTGGCGGTGGGTATGGGCGCGCGGGAACTCCTGCCGCGCTCCGGCCCCTGGCTCACGGGCGTGAAACGCACCTTCGGCGTGCTGATGCTGGCACTCGCCTGGTGGATCGTGCGGCCAGTGGCGCCGGACTGGCTGTGGCTGCTCGGCTGGGCGCTGCTCGCCTTGGGCACCGGCGTCTTCCTGCACGCGATCGACCCCCTACCCCCGCAGGCGTCGGCCATGCGACGCCTGGGCAAGGCCGTGGGTCTGGCGCTCGCCACCTACGGCATCGTCGCCCTGATCGGCCTGCTCTCCGGCGGACGCGACCCCCTGCAGCCGCTCGCGCTGCGCTTGTCGGCCGCTTCCGCCGCAGCGGCACCGGCGCAGCAGGTTCCCACGGTGCGCTCGCTCGCCGAGCTGGAGGCGGCCGTGCGCGCGAGCGATCGCCCCGTGCTGGTCGACGTGCGGGCCGACTGGTGCGTCTCCTGCCTGGAACTGGAGCGCGTCACGCTCGACGATCCCCGCGTGCGCGAGCGCTTGGCTGGAGTGGTCCGTGTCGGAGCGGACGTCACCGCCGCCGACGAATCCGCCCGCGCGCTGTTGCGCCGCTTCGAGCTCTTCGGGCCGCCGGCGCTCCTTTTCTTTTCACCCGGCGGCGCCGAGCGCAGCGAGTTGCGCGTGGCCGGCTATCTCGGCCCCGACGAGCTGCTGCCGCGGCTCGAGCGCTGGCTGGGGCGCTAGCCGCCTTCGAGCATCGCGCGCAGACGCGCCAGCCGCGCCTGGGCGTCTTCCTTGGCCACGGGCTCGTCGCGCCGCCGCGTCTGCACGCCATCGCCCATCTCGGCGATGAAGCGCGACGGCTCCACGCTGCGCCATTCCTTGCCCTCGCGCCGGCGCTCGCACCAGGTGATCGTCAGGCTGCGCTGCGCACGCGTAATGCCGACGTACATGAGCCGGCGCTCTTCCTCGATCCGCTCTTCTTCCAGGCTCGCCTGATGCGGCAGGATGCCCTCCTCGACGCCGACGAGGAAGACGTGCTTGAATTCCAGCCCCTTGGCCGCGTGCAGGGTGGCGAGTTGCACCGCGTCGGCATCGTCTTCCCCCTCGTCGAGCCGGGCAACGAGGTTGAGCGTCTGCGCGAGCTCGAGTAGCGTCTTTCCTTCCTCCTCTCCCTTGCGCCCCACCCAGGCGGCGAAGTCGCGCAGCGAGCGCGCCCTCGCCTCGGCCTCGCGCGGCTGCCCGTGCGCGAGATACCAGCCTTCGAGGTCGATCGCCGCGAGCAGCTCTTCGAGGAGCCGGGCGGCCGGCTCGCGCTCAGCCCGCCAGCGCAGCCGGTCGAGGAAGCCGGCGAAGGTGCGCAGGGCCTGCAGCGCCGCGGCCGGCACGTGCGCTGCCGCGCCTTCTTCCCGCAATGCCGCCGACAGGCTCAGGTGGCGCAGGCCGGCGTAGCGCGACAGGGCCTCGATGCTCGCCGGGCCGATGCCGCGCCGCGGCGTGGTGACGGCGCGCACGAAGGCCGGGTCGTCGTCCTCGTTGAGCAGCAGCCGCAGGTAGGCCATGACGTCGCGGATCTCGACGCGGTCGAAGTAGGATTGCCCGCCGGTGAGGGTGTAGGGGATCTTGTGCTGGCGCAGGGCCTGCTCGAAGAGCCGCCCCTGATGGTTACCGCGATAGAGGATGGCATAGTCGCGCCAGCGGCCGCGGTGCTGGAAACGGTGGGCATCGAGCCGCGCCGCCACCCATTCGGCCTCGTGCTCGGGATCGCGGCAGGCGAACACGGTGACCGGGTCGCCCTCGCCGTGCTCGGACCACAGGCGCTTGTCGAAGAGCTTGTCGTTGTGCGCGATGAGCGTGTTGGCGGCGGCGAGGATGCGGCGGCTGGAGCGGTAGTTCTGCTCCAGCTTGATGACGCGCAGCCGGGGGTAGTCCTGCGCGAGCAGGCGCAGGTTCTCGACGTCGGCGCCGCGCCAGCCGTAGATCGCCTGATCGTCGTCGCCCACGGCGGTGAAGGCTTCGCGCGGCCCGGCGAGCAGTTTCAGGAGCTCGTACTGGGTGCGGTTGGTGTCCTGGTATTCATCGACGAGGAGGTAGCGCAGCCGGTTCTGCCAGCGCTCGCGCACCTCGGCATCGCGCCGTAGCAGACGCAGGGGCAAGAGGATGAGATCGTCGAAGTCGACCGCGTGGTAGGCGCGCAGCGTGCGCTCGTAGTCGCGGTAAGCCGCCGCCGCGGCCGCGGCGAGCTCGTCGCCGGCGAGCTGCTCGGCCTCCTCCGGTTCGACCGCTGCGTTCTTCCACTGTGAGATGCGCCAGTGCAGCTGGCGCACGATGCCGCGCTCGGCCGCGGGCAGGAGCTCGGCGAGCACGTTCTGCGCATCGGCCGGATCGAGGATGGAGAATCTCGGCTTGAGGCCGAGATGCGGCGCCTCCTCGCGCAGCAGGCGCACACCGAGCGCATGGAAAGTGCTCACGGTCAGCCCGCCGGGGAGGCGCCCGCCCAGGAGCGCCGCCACCCGCTCCTGCATCTCGCGAGCGGCCTTGTTGGTGAAGGTGATGGCGGCGATGTGCCGGGGGGCGAGCCCCACCTTTTGGATGAGGTGGGCGATCTTGTGCGTGATGACGCGCGTCTTGCCGCTGCCGGCCCCGGCGAGCACGAGGCAGGGGCCGTCGAGGTGGGTGATCGCCGCGCGCTGCGCCGCATTGAGCTCCATACGCGCCGGGTCAGGCCACGCCCGCTTCCTGCGCCTGGCGGTCGGCCCAGTAGGAAGAACGCACGAGCGGCCCGCAGGCGGCATGACGGAATCCCAGGGCGAGTGCCTCGCGCTCGAAGGCAGCGAAGGTCTCGGGCGGAACGTAGCGCTCCACCGGCAGGTGCCCGGACGACGGCTGCAGATACTGGCCGATGGTGAGCATGTCGCAGCCGTGCGCGCGCAGGTCGCGCATCACCTGCACGATCTCCTCGTCGGTTTCGCCCAACCCCACCATCAGGCCGGACTTGGTCGCCACTTCGGGATGGCGCGCCTTGAATTCCGCCAGCAGCCGCAAGGAATGGGCATAGTCGGCCCCGGGCCGCGCCTGGCGGTAGAGCCGGGGCACGGTTTCCAGGTTGTGGTTCATCACGTCGGGCAGATCGTGGGCGAAGGCTTCCAGCGCCGCCTCCAGCCGGCCGCGGAAATCCGGCACCAGCACTTCGATGCGGGTGGAAGGCGAATGCTCGCGCACGGCACGGATGCAGGCGGCGAAGTGCGCCGCGCCGCCGTCGCGCAGGTCGTCGCGGTCGACGCTGGTGATGACCACGTAGCGCAGGCGCATGGCCGCCACCGTGCGCGCGAGGTGCTCGGGCTCGGCCGGATCCGGCGGCAGCGGCTTGCCGTGGGCCACGTCGCAGAAGGGGCAGCGGCGCGTGCAGACGTCGCCCAGGATCATGAAGGTGGCCGTGCCCTTGCCGAAGCACTCGTGGATGTTGGGGCAGGAGGCCTCCTCGCACACGGTGTGCAGCCGGTGCGCGCGCAAGGTCGCCTTGATGCTCTGGAAACGTTCGGCCTCTTCGCCGCCCGCCAGGCGCACGCGGATCCACTCGGGTTTGGGCAGTGGTGCCTTGGGGACGATCTTGATCGGAATGCGGGCGGTTTTTTGAGCACCGCGGGCTTTCTCGGGCGCATCGACGGGTCGGTCCATGATCGGTTCCTTTCAGGAAGAGGGCGGGGCCCAGGGGTCGGGAGCAGCGCTCCAGGCAAGCGGCCCGAGCCAGGTCTGCAGCGGCCCGAGCAGCCGCTCGGCGGTCTCGCGCACGCTCCAATCGATGCCGTGATCGCGCAGGCGCGTGGTGACGAGCCCCGCATAGCCGCAGGGATTGATGCCGGCAAAAGGCGAGAGGTCGAGGTCCACGTTGAGCGAGAGCCCGTGGTACGTACAGCCATTCTTCACCCGCAGCCCCAGCGCGGCGATCTTGGCGCCAGCGAGGTAAACGCCAGGGGCGCCCTCACGCCGCTCGCCGTGCAGGCCGCAGCTGGCGAGCAGGTCGATCACGCTCTGCTCGATGTGGTGCACCAGGGCGCGCACACTCAAACCCCGGCGGCGCAGATCGAGGAGAAAATAGACGATGAGCTGCCCCGGGCCATGATAGGTGATCTGTCCGCCGCGGTCGATGTGCACCACGGGGATCCCCAATGCCCGCCCCTGGGGCAGCAGGTGCTCGGGACGGCCGGCAAGCCCCAGGGTATAGACGGGCTCGTGTTCGAGGCACCACAGCCGGTCGGGGGCATCTCCCCCGCGCTCGGCGGTGGCGCGCTGCATGGCGCGCCACACCGGCTGGTAGGACTGCCGGCCGAGCCAGTGCACCGAGGTAGGATTCACCAACGCTTGAGCCACAGCACCAGCGCGTCCCAGGCGCGGCCGAACCATCCTGCCTGCGGCACGTCCTCGAGCGCCACCGCGGTGAGCGTGGTGAGCGGTTTACCCTCGACGGTCACTTCCACCCGGCCCACCGGCTGCCCTTTGCTCACGGGCGCGAGCAGCGGCTCTTCGCCGACGAAGCGCGCCTGGGCGTGCTTGGCGTCTTCGCGCGGCAGTGTCAGCACCACGTCGGAGGTGAAGCCCACGGGCACTTCTTTCTTCTCGCCTTTCCACACGCGCAGCGTGGCCACCGTCTGGTTGGCATCGTAGAGTTTGACGGCATCGAAGAACTGGAAGCCGTAATTGAGCAGCTTGAGCGATTCCTGTACCCGCACCTCGTCAGAGGGCGCCCCCAGCACCACGGCGATGAGCCGGCGCCCCTCGCGCTGCGCCGAAGAGGCCAGGCAGTAGCCGGCGCTGGCGGTATGCCCCGTCTTGATGCCATCGACGCTGGGGTCGAGCCACAGCAGGCGGTTGCGGTTGGGCTGGCGGATGCCGTTGAAGACGTATTCCTTTTCCGAATAGATCTTGTAGAACTGGGGAAACTCGTCGATGAGGGCGCGCGCGAGCAGGGCGATGTCGTGCGGACTCATGTAGTGCTGCGGATCGGGCATGCCGGTCGCGTTCATGAAGTGCGAGTTCTTCATGCCGAGTTTCTTCGCCGCATCGTTCATGAGGGCGGTGAAGGCCTCCTCGCTGCCGGCCACCGCCTCGGCCAAGGCCACGGAAGCGTCGTTGCCCGACTGGATGATCATGCCGCGCAGCAGCTGCTCCACCGTGGGCGCCATCTTGGGGTCGATGAACATGCGCGAACCGCCCATCTTCCACGCCGTGGGCGAGACGGGCACGCTTTGGTCGAGCCGAAGACGCCCGTCACGCAGCGCACCGAAGATGATGTAGGCGGTCATGAGCTTGGTGATGGAGGCCGGCTCGGCCGGTTGGTCGGCATCCTTGCCGGCGAGCACTTCGCCCGTGCGCGCATCGATCAGCACCCACTGCCGGGCATTGAGCGTGATGGGCGGCACCACCGCCTGCGCCACTGCGACCCAGCACACCAGAAAGAACGCAAACAAAGCCTGAATCGTCCGAGGAAACCTCACGCTCCGACTCCTACGACACATTGCGAAGCACCCCATTATACGCCGCGACGCTTCAGGGGGCGGTGACCACGAAGGCGCTGCCGCCCAGGCGTGCCGTGACGATGCGCGCTGCCGTGCGCGCCGCCGCCTCGTCGGCGAACGGCCCGGCCCAGACGCGGACTTTGTCCGTTGCGGCGACCACGTGCAAGTCGATCTCCGGCAACATCGTCGCCGCGTGCCGCCGGAAGGAATCGGCGTTGTCTGCCTGGGCGAACGCTCCCAGCTGCAGGTAATAGCCAGGCGCCGGAACCGTGCGCTCGATCGCGGCGGGTGCGAGCGGGACCGCCGCAATCGCCTCTTGCGTCGGAACGGCCGCAGTCTGTACGGCCGCCGCCTCGTTCGCCGGCGTACTGGCCGTGGCGATCACGGGCGGCACGGCGGTCGGGGCGGTTTCCGCCTCGGGCGGCGTGCGCCCTGCCGCCGGTGTGGGGGTAGCCGCGGAACGGGCAGCGAGCGTCGTCGGCCGGTTTTCACTGCCGCGGGCGCGAATCGGCTCGCCGCGCGCCTCGGCCAGGCGAATCTCTTCCGGCAGGATCAGCTCCACTTCTACCTGCGTCGTCCCCTGGTTGGCGAACCCCAGGCGGTCGGCCGCCGCGAACGACAGGTCGATGAGCCGTTCGGAGACGAAGGGGCCGCGGTCATTCACCCGCACGATCACCTGTCGACCGTTAGCGAGGTTGGTCACGCGCGCGTAGCTGGGAATGGGCAGTGTTTTGTGCGCGGCGGTGAAGGAATACATGTCGTAGGTCTCGCCCGTAGCCGTCGGCTGGCCATGGAACTGCCGGCCGTACCACGAAGCCAGGCCGATCTCCCGGTACGGAGCAAAATCCGTCATGGGGAAGTACGTGCGGCCGAGCACGGTGTAAGCGCGTGCATTGGCCGGACGCAAGGGCTCGACGCGCGGAATCGGCTCCTCGCCGGAAACCATCGCGCTGCGCACCCCTGCCTCGGTTGCCGTGCGCTTCGTCTGCGGCGAACCGCAGGCCGCCACGCTCAGACCGACGAGGACCACCACGCTGGCCGCAGGCCATCTCTGCACGCGTTTCATGCCACCCCCCGCCAGGCGGAAAAACCTCTCTCAGGGGCACTCTCGGCCGCCGCGCTCAAGAGCAACCCCAGACCGGTGGCCAGCGTCACCAGCGCCGTTCCGCCGTAGCTGATGAACGGCAAAGGCACGCCGACCACCGGCAACATGCCGCTCACCATCGCCACGTTCACGAACGCATAGACGAAAGTGGTTCCGACGACCGCCCCTCCCATCAGCATCCCGGCCCAGCTCGGGCTGCGGGCGGCAAGCCAGGCGCCGCGCAGCAGCAGCAGCGCGTAGGCCGACAGCAAAGCCGCCGCGCCGAAGAAACCGAACTCCTCGGCAAGCACCGCGAAGATGAAATCGGTGTGGCGCTCCGGCACGAAAGAAAGCTGCGACTGCGTCCCCTCGCGCCACCCCTTGCCCCACACGCCCCCCGAACCGATGGCGATCGCCGCCTGGATGGTGTGGAATCCCTTGCCCAAGGGATCGCGCTCCGGATCGAGCAGCGTGCACACGCGCTGTTTCTGGTAATCGTGCAGCATGGGCCAGGCCACGTCCGGCTGACACCAGCGATCGCCCTGCACGAGCAGCGCCCCCACGCCGATCGCCAGCGCCAGTACGAGCGGCCCGATGAGCCGCCACGACAGCCCGGCGAAAAAGAGGACGAAGCCACCGGCGGCCACCACCAGGATGGTCGTGCCCAGATCGGGCTGCTTCAGGATCAGCGCGGCGGGGATCGCGAGCAGCGCGAAGGCCACGGCGTGATCCCACCACGCAAGCGACTGGCGCCGCCGAGCAAAGTACCATGCCAGCATGAGCGGCGCCGCGAGCTTCATAAGTTCCGAGGGCTGGATGCGCACCACGCCCAGATCGAGCCAGCGCGTCGCCCCCTTGGCCGTCTCGCCGAAGAGCAGCACGGCCACCAGCAGCAGCACCCCCACGAGATACAGCGGCGGGGCCAGGCGAAACCACCAGCGAAACGGCACCTGGGCTGCCGCCAAAAGCGCCGTGAGCGCCAAGATCTGGTGCAGCCACAGGGAATCGACCCGCTCGGGAGAAGCGCTCATCAGCACCACCTGCCCGCCGGCGAAGAACAGCAGCACACAGGCGATGAGCGGAGGGTCCCAACGCCGTCCCATCCGCTTCAAGACAGCGAGCCATGGCATGAGATTCATCGCCCGCCCTCTTCTCCGGGTTCCACATGGGAAGCAAAATAATAATCGAAGATCTGCCGCATCAGGGGAGCCGCCGTCCGGCCGCCGGGGCCGCCGTTTTCCACGATGATCGCCGCGACGATGCGGGGCTCGTCGGCCGGAGCGAAGGCGATGTACCACGAATGGTCACGCAGATCCTCATCGGTGGCATCGGGGTCGTACTTGCGCCCTTGCAAGGAGAAGACCTGCGCCGTGCCGGTCTTGCCACCCACCGAATAGGCCGCCCCGGCAAAGGCGCGGGCCGAGGTGCCGATACGCGCGCCGTCGACCATCGCCCGCAGCACGGCATCGACGTGCGCGGGATCGAGTTTGACGAAGCCGGCTACCTCACCGGCGACGGGAATGCGCTCGCCCGTGACTGGATCGAGCGTGGCTGCCAGCACGTGCGGCTTGCGGATCACGCCGCCATTGACGAGGATACTCAAGGCATGTGCCATCTTCAAGGGCGTATAGGCATTGTAGCCCTGACCGATGGAGGTCGACAGCGTCTCGCCGCCGAACCACTGCTGCTGGCTCGCCTTCTTGAACCGCTGCCGTTTCCATTCGCGCGAAGGCAACACCCCGGACGCTTCGCCGGGCAGGTCGATGCCGGTGCGCTGTCCGAACCCCAGTTTACCCATGAAGGAACTGATGGCATCGATTCCCAGCTCGTTACCCAGCGTATAGAAATAGACGTTGCAGGAGAAGGCCAGCGCCCGGTGCAGATCGACCCCGCTCTGGCAACTGCTCTTCTTGTCATACAACTTGACGCCGGAATACTCGAACATCCCTTGCCGGTCGAACCGCTGCCCCGGCTGGCGCTTGCCCGAGGTGAGCCCGAGCATGGCCATGAAGGGTTTGAAAGTCGAGCCGGGCGGATAGGTACCGCGCAAGGCGCGGTTGAAGAGGGGACGATCCTCGCTCAGAGCGAGCCGCTCCCAGTCGGCCTGCGTCAAACCGTCGAGGAAGAGCTTCGGATCGAAAGAGGGGGAAGAAACCATGGCGATCACCGCCCCGTCGCGCGGGTCGAGCGCGACGAACGCCCCGCGCCGCCCGGCAAAGGCGTCGAGCACGAAACGCTGCAGGCGCGCATCGATCGTCAAGACCAGATCCTTGCCGCTCACCGCCTCGCGCCGGTCGAGCCGGCGCACCGCCCGCCCCGCCGCATTCACTTCCAGCCGCTCCCAGCCGGTCGTGCCGTGCAACAGCGCCTCGTACTGCGCCTCGATACCTTCCTTGCCGGTATAGTCGGTGCCGCGGTAGGCACCCGTGAGCCCCTCGCCCTCCAGCCGCTCCAGATCCTGCTCGTTGATTCGCCCGAGATAACCGACCACGTGCGCCGTCGCTTCGCCCTGCGGATACTCGCGAAAGAGCCGCGCCTGCACCTCGACGCCGGGAAAGGCGAACTTCCAGGCCACGAAGCGCGCCACCTCCTCGTCCGTGAGATGCTGGCGGATCGCGATGCTGCCCAGGCCGCGCTGGTCCCGCATCTGACGCAGGAAGCGCTTGCGGTCGCTCTCTTCGATCGTGACGATTTTGGAGAGGCGATCGATCGTGCCATCGAGATCCCGAACCTGCGCCGGATCGATCTCCAGGGTATAGGCTCGCACGTTGCGCGCGAGTGCCTCACCGTGAATGTCCAGGATCTGGCCGCGATGCGGTACGATGGGCACGAACGCCTGACGGTTGTCTTCGGCCAGCGTCTGAAAGCGCGCGTGCTCCCGCACTTGCAGCTGGTGCAGGCGGCCGAGCAGGACCGAAAAACCAGCAAGGATCAAGACGGCCAGCACCGCCAGACGCCGGCGCGTCCGACCCACCACCGCCTCGCCGTCCAATCCGCTATCCGTCATGCCCGTCTCAGGACAAAGACGCCGAAGCGTCCGAGCGCACCGCCCGCCATTGCGGCCATAGCAGGGCGTAGCTCAGGAGCGGCCACAAGGCGGCATTGGCAAAGGCCGAGCCGAAATACCCCCATCCCGGCCAGTCGCCCCCCGCGGCCAGACGGACCGCCGCCTGCACGGCGAGCGCCAGCACCCATAAGGGCAACAGCAAAAGGGCCTGGCCCCAGCCGCCGAACCACAGGATGCGCGCCGAACGGCGCTGCGCCAGATAGACCACCCACACCAAGGCCAATGCCTCCTGTCCCAAGGCCACGCCGCGCCCCACGTCGAGCATCACTCCCAGCACGAACGCCGTCCCCACGCCCACCCGATCGGGATCGCGCATCGCCCAGAAAGTAAGCACCGCCAGCGTCAGTTCGGGCCAGAACCCCCACCCCCCCTTGGGAATCAGATCCCAAAAAAACGCCAGCGCCAGGGTAAGGAAAATGAAGCGCGGCCGCGGCGGCTGAAGCACCCGCGCCGGACGGGAAACGGCCTGCATCACGCACCTCCCGCCGACGCTTCCTTCGCCGGCACGCGTTCGACCACCATGAGATAACGCCGCCGCTCGCCCAAGGCCACGGGCTCGCACACGATATGGGAAAAACCCGCGCCGGTGTCGACGGATACCACCCGCGCCACGGGAATTCCCGCAGGGAACACGCCATCGAGGCCGGAGGTGACGAGCAGGTCGTCGGCGCGCACGTCCGCATCGGCGAGCAAATGGCGCAATTCGAGGTAGCCGTCGCCCAGGCCATAGACCACGCCGCGCACACCGTTGCGCTGCACCATCACCGGCACCGCATGGTCCTTCTGCGTGATCAGGGTCACTTCCGACACCAGCGGCTGGATGCGCGTCACTTGCCCCACGAGCCCATCGGCATCGAGCACCGCCAGGCCCAGGCGCACGCCGGCATTCGCCCCGCGATCGACGACGATGCGCCGGCTGAACGGATCGGGCGCATCGTAGAGCACTTCGACGCCGAGGGTGCGCAGCTCGGCACGCTTGCCCATGCCCAGCAGGCGCCGCAATTCGGCATTTTCCGCCTCGAGACTGGCCAAGGTGGCCGCGCGCAGCCGGTCCTCCGTCTCGATGCGCCGCAGACGCGCATTCTCGGCCTGCACCTCGGCGAGCGTGGCGAAATAGATCGACCCGTCGGCGGCGAGTTTCACCGGCCAGTGCGCCGCCTCCTGGACCGGGCGAAGCACCACCGAGACCGCATCGCGCACCGCTCCCAGCGCCCCGAAGCGCAGATCGAGCACCAAGAGCAGCACCGACGCGAGCGTCGCCAGCCCCAGGCGCTGCCCGGGGGACATCGCGCGATGGAAACGCGGAACGTTGGGTGAGGCGCCGAGCGGGGAATTCATCGCAACTCCCCGAAACCGTAGGTCATTCCGTGGCGAAGAGGGTATCGAGCATATCGACTTTCTCCAGCGCCATGCCACAGCCGCGCGCCACGCAGGTGAGCGGATCCTCGGCCACGATCACCGGCAACCCCGTCTCTTCCTGGATGAGGCGGTCGAGATCGCGCAACAAGGCGCCGCCGCCCGTGAGCACGATGCCGCGCTCGGCGATGTCCGCACCCAGCTCCGGCGGCGTCTGCTCCAGCGCAATCTTGATCGCCGAGACGATCTGGTTCAAGGGATCGGCGATCGCCTCGCGGATCTCGTTCGACGACACGGTGAAACTGCGCGGAATCCCCTCGGCGAGGTTGCGCCCCTTGACTTCCACTTCCAGCACCTCGGACGAGGGGAAGGCGATGGCTACCTGTTTCTTGATGAGCTCGGCCGTCGCCTCGCCGATGAGCATGCCGTAGTTGCGCCGGATGTAGTTGACGATGGCATCGTCGAACTTGTCGCCGCCCACCCGGATCGAGCCGGAGTAAACCATTCCGCCCAGCGCGATCACACCAACCTCGGTGGTGCCACCGCCGATGTCGACCACCATGGAGCCCGTGGCCTCGGCCACCGGCAGACCCGCCCCGATCGCCGCAGCCATCGGCTCCTCGATGAGAAACACCTTGCTCGCGCCGGCGGCGAGCGCCGCGTCGCGGATCGCGCGGCGCTCCACCTGGGTCGAGCCGCAAGGCACGCAGATGATGATGCGGGGGCTGGGCGAGAGCAGACTGGAAGAGTGCACCTTCTTGATGAACTGTTTGATCATCTGCTCGGTGACGACGAAGTCGGCGATCACGCCGTCTTTCATCGGCCGGATCGCCTGCAGATTGCCAGGGGTCTTCCCCAGCATCTGCTTGGCCGTCTGCCCGACGGCCTGGATCACTTTCTTGCCGGTGGACGGATCGATGCGGATCGCCACGACCGAGGGCTCATTGAGCACGATGCCGCGGCCGCGCATGTAGATGAGGGTGTTGGCCGTGCCAAGGTCGATCGCCAGATCGTTGGAAAACAAAGAACGCAGAAAACCGAACATGTTGGGTCCTTGGAGAAACGGAAACGCAGGCATTCGCCGGCCTAGGACGTCGTGGCGCGAAGGAGTCGCCCCCCACGGGGAAGTCTCGGCAAAAGGGTCGCGAATATGATACTCTACAAAGCTTTGGACGCGACAGGGTCTGCCGTATGCCCGCCATCGACCTCGACCGCCTCGCCGAACTCGCCCGCATCGAATTGACCGCCGAGCACGCGGCGGCGTTCCGTGCCGACCTCGAACGGGTCCTCGCCCTGGTAGATCGGCTGCAAGCCGTCGACACCAGCGGCGTCGAACCCATGAGCCATCCGCTCGATCTGCCACAGCGCCTGCGCGAGGACGCCGTCACCGAACCGGATCAGCGCGACGTCCTGCTCGCCCTCGCCCCCGCGGCGGAGAACGGCCTCTATCTCGTGCCCAAGGTGATCGAATGAGCACAGAACGGCTCCTTGCCTCCTCGCTGCGTGAGCTTGCCACCGCGCTCGCCGAAGGTCGCACCCGCGCCGAAGCGCTGGCCGAGGCCGCCCTCGAGCGCGCGCAAGCGCTGCAGGAACGACTCAACGCCTTCATCACCCTCACGCCGGAGCGCGCGCGCGAAGCCGCCCGCGCCGCCGACGAACACCGCCGTGCCGGAAACATCTCGTTACTCTCCGGCATCCCCATCGCCCACAAAGACCTCTTCTGCACCAAGGGCGTGCGCACCACCGCGGCCTCGCGCATGCTCGCCGAGTTCGTGCCGCCGTACGACGCCTTCGTCGTCGAGCGGCTCGCCCAAGCCGGCGCCGTGTCCCTCGGCAAGACCAACCTCGACGAATTCGCCATGGGTTCGGCGAACGAACACTCCCACTTCGGCCCCTGTCGCAATCCCTGGGATACGGACCGCATCGCCGGCGGCTCCTCGGGCGGCTCGGCCGCGGCCGTGGCCGCCGGCATCGTGCCCGTAGCCACCGGCACCGACACCGGCGGCAGCGTGCGCCAGCCGGCGGCCATGTGCGGCGTCACCGGCATCAAGCCGAGCTACGGGCGGGTGAGCCGCTACGGCATCATCGCCTACGCCTCCTCGCTCGATCAAGCCGGCGTGATCGCCCGCAGCGCCGAAGACTGCGCGCTCGCCCTCACGGCCATCGAAGGCTTCGACCCGCGCGACTCCACTTCGCTCGAACGCCCAGTCGAAGACCATGCCGCGGCGCTCGCCGCCGCCGACGGACGGCTCGATGGGCTGCGCCTGGGCCTGCCGCGTGAATTCTTCGCCGTCGAGGGGCTCGACGCCGACGTGCGCCGCGCCGTCGAAGAAGCCGCCCGCACCTATGAAGCCCTGGGCGCGCGCCTCGTGGAGGTGTCGCTGCCGCGCGCCGAGCTCGCCATTCCCGCCTACTACGTCATCGCCCCGGCGGAAGCCTCGAGCAACCTCGCGCGCTACGACGGCGTGCGCTACGGCTACCGCGCCCCGGCGTACACCGACCTCGACGACATGTACCGCAAGACGCGCGCCCAGGGTTTCGGCGAGGAAGTGAAGCGCCGCATCCTCGTCGGCACCTACGTGCTCTCGCACGGCTACTACGACGCCTACTACCTGCAGGCGCAGAAACTGCGCCGCCTCATCGCCGAAGATTACGCCCGGGCCTTCGCCTCCTGTGACCTCCTCCTCGCCCCCACCGCGCCCACCACGGCCTGGCGCCTGGGCGAAAAAGGTCAAGATCCGGTGCAGGAATACCTGCAGGACATCTATACCATCGGCGCCAACCTCGCCGGCCTGCCGGCGCTGTCGCACCCCTGCGGGTTCGACGCGGCAGGGCTGCCCATCGGCTGCCAGCTCATCGGCCCCTATCTTGCCGAGACGCGGCTGCTGCTCGCCGCCCACGTCTTCCAGCAAAAAACCGACTGGCACCGCCGGTTGCCGCCGCTGTAAACCACGGAACCGCCATGAACCGCACCGACTGGGAAACCGTCATCGGCCTCGAGATCCACGCGCAGCTCACCACGCGCAGCAAGATCTTCTCCGGCGCCTCCACCGCCTTCGGCGCCGAACCCAACCGCCAGGCATGTGCCATCGACGTGGCCCTGCCCGGCACCCTGCCCGTGCTCAACCGCGGCGCCGTCGAGCGCGCCATCCGCCTCGGGCTGGCGATCGAGGCCGAAATCGCCCAGCGCAGCGTCTTCGCCCGCAAGAACTACTTCTACCCCGACCTGCCCAAAGGGTACCAGATCAGCCAATACGAGCTGCCGGTGGTCAAAAACGGCGCCATCACCGTGCAGGTGGGCGAGGGAGAAGCCGCCTACGAGAAAACCGTGCGCATCACGCGCGCGCACCTCGAAGAAGACGCGGGCAAGAGCCTGCACGAAGACTTCCACGGCATGACCGGAATCGACCTCAACCGCGCCGGCACGCCGCTGCTCGAGATCGTCTCCGAGCCCGACATGCGCTCGGCCGAAGAGGCGGTGGCCTACGCCCGGGCGCTGCACGCCCTGGTGCGCTGGATCGGGGTGTGCGACGGCAACATGCAGGAGGGCTCGTTTCGCATCGACGCCAACGTCTCGGTGCGCCCCAAGGGCGAGACGCGCCTGGGCACGCGTCGCGAGATCAAGAACCTCAACTCCTTCCGCTTCCTGCAGCAGGCGATCGACTACGAAGTCCGCTGGCAGATCGAAACGCTCGAGGAAGGCGGCGCCGTCCAACAGGCCACCGTGCTCTTCGATCCCGAGCGCGGCGAGACCCGCGTGATGCGCACCAAGGAAGACGCGCACGACTACCGCTACTTCCCCGATCCCGATCTCCTGCCGCTCGTCATCGACCGCGCCTGGATCGAAGAAGTGCGGGCAAGCCTCCCGGAGCTGCCGCAGGCGCTGCGGCGGCGGCTCGTCGAGGAACACGGCCTCACCCCCTACGATGCCAACCTCCTCACGGCAAGCAAAGAACTGGCCGACTACTATCTGACCGCCGTTGCCGCCGTGGACCCTGTACTCGCCAAGCCCTGCGCCAACTGGATTCTCGGCGAGCTCGCCGCCAGGCTCAACCGCAGCGGGATCGAGATCGGCGAGAGCCCCGTGCGCCCAGCACACATCGCCGCCCTGGCACGCCGCGTGCAGGATGGCACGATCTCGCATGCCGGAGCCAAGAAGGTGTTCGAAGCGCTGTGGGCGGGTGCAGGCGAGGACGTCGACGCGATCATCCAAGCGCAGGGTCTCAAGCAGGTGAGCGACGAGAGCGCCCTGGAAGCGCTGGTAGAAGCGGCGATCGCCGCCAATCCCAAGTCGGTGGAGGAATTCCGCGCCGGCAAAGAAAAGGCGTTGAACGCCCTCGTCGGCCAAGTGATGAAAGCCTCGCGCGGCGCGGCCAATCCACAACGTGTGACCGAACTGCTGCGGCGCAAACTCACCGCCTGACGGGATGCTCCCATCGCGTTCGGACCGGAAAAACCGTTCGGGTAAATCGGCTACAATGCCATTTCCGTCGGCATAGGTAAAGGGCCCGCCATGCAGGAGACGATCGAAGCCATCGACGAGCGGTTGCGTCATCTGTTGGCCGTTGCCCCGGAATCGGCCCCTCCGGCGGCCGAGTTCGAGATCCTGGCCGACAGCCTCCTGGGCCAGGAGTTCGCCACCTTTTCCCAGCTCGTCGATCGTGCCGACCTGCTGCGCGCGGCCCTGCACCGCGTTGGCTGGCCGCGCCGCAGCCCGCCCACGCGCGAATCTCCGTACCTGAAAGCCTGGGGCAAGCTCATCAAGCTGTACACCAAGGCCACGCAGCACCCGGCGGCCGTTCCCTCCTCGCCTTACTGCGCGCTCGCCCACGAACGCCAGAGCTGGTGCCTGCTGCGCATGATGCTCATTTTCTGGTTCGAGCTCACGCGCGTTCCCGACACCCTCTGGGGCGGCTTGCACCAGGCGCTGCTGCGCGCCGAGCGCGCCAACGTGGCCAATCGACGCGTCGACGACGGTCTTTTCGGCACTCCGCTGCGGCTGAGCTGCCGCGAAGTGCACCACGCCGCCGCCCTCATCCATCTCGCCAATCCCAACGCCCTGCCCATGTCGATGCTGCCGCGGGTGGTTACCTTCGCGCTCGAACTGGCTACCTACGCCCAGTTCGTTCCGCCGGAGTGGCTCGATCGCATCGACGATCGCTACGGCATCGACCTCGCCGGAAATTCGCCCCCCATCCCCGCGCTTGCCCTGGCCGACGCCAAGATGCTGCGCCTCTACGATGCCGGCGCACTCATACCCAAAGTGCATATGCGGCTCGCTCAGACGGGCTTATCCACCGACGAGCGCCTGCTCCTCGAAACCCTGTCGCAGCGCTGGACGGGAGAGCCGCCCAAGCGACAGGAACCCCGCGAGCCGAGCAATGAAGGGCTGCAGGTCGTCTCCGACTGGCCAGCGATCTATTTCTACTTTACGGGACGCGCCTTCGAGCCGCCCACGGCGGTGTCGGTGCGCCGCACCTTCGAGGAAGCCCAGCGCATCCAGCTCTTCGGCGGCACCGTCAGCGACGTCGATCTCACCGAGCGCGAGCGGGAAAAGAACGAGCTGCTCTACTCCCCCCACCTCACGCAGTGGGATGCCATGGACCGCAGTCCCAAGGGGTGGCGCATCCGCCGCAGCGGCGCGCGCAGCGAGCTCACCCGCTGGCCGCCCGGGCGGCTGCTTCTCGTGCGCAAACACCCCAAGACCTACGGCAGCATGCTCACGCGCGTGCGCTGGCGCCAAGCCACCTTCGACGGCGAGATCCACCTCGGGCTCGAGCAGATCCCCGGCATCCCCCGCCCGACGGCGGTGCAGCACTTCCCCGTGGTAGGAGCGCCGCCAACTCCCTGGTACCCCGCTTTCTGGTTTCCCGACACGAGCCGTGGCGACGAAGGCACGCACCGTCTGCTCGCTCCGCTCGAGATCGGCACCGAAGCCAAGCTGCTCAACCTGTGGGTCGAACACAAGACGCGCGGCGCCCGCGTGCAGGAAGTCCTCGAAAAGGGCGAGGATTACCTGATCCTCACCTTCTTCTGGATCGACCCGGTCATCATTTGACCGCCTCGCCCTCGCGCCAGCGCCCGGAGGGAAAGCGCAGCCGGAATTCGCTCCCCTTGCCCGGCGCGCTGTCGATGAATAGCCTCGCCTCGTGGCGTTGCGCCACGTGATTGACGATCGCCAGCCCCAGGCCGGTGCCACCGCGGTCGCGCGAGCGGGCCCGATCGACGCGGTAGAAGCGCTCGGTGAGGCGCGGCAGGTGCTCCGGCGCGATCCCAATGCCGGTATCGCGCACGAAGAGCTCCCCTTCGCCGTTTTCCGCCGCACGCGCTCCGATCACCACCCGGCCCGGCGCGGGCGTGTAGCGCACCGCGTTGAGGGCGAGATTGCCCAAGGCCGACTCCAGCTCGGTGCGCACACCCAAGATCGCGCCGGGTTGCGGCGGGAAATCCACCTCCACCGTCAGCCCCTCAGGCGCCACGCCTCTGGCCTGGGCGGCCGCCGTCTCCAGAAGCTCCCCGACGTCGACCCATTTCGCCGGCGGCGGCTGCGTCCCCTCCAGCTGCGCCAGCGTCAGAAGATCCTCCACCAGCCGCTGCATGCGCACCGCCTGCGCATGCACCTGCTCCAGATAGCCCGCCAAGGGCGGTGGCAGGGGAGTGGGCGCATCCAGCGCCGTCTCCACGTAGCCGCGCACGATGGTGAGCGGCGTGCGCAGCTCGTGCGAGACGTTGGCGACGAAATCGCGCCGCATCCGCTCGAGCCGCATCGCCTCGGTGCGATCCTCGACGAGCAGCAGCGCCTCTCCTTCCTCTAGCGGAACCCATTGCAGGCGGCAATGGAGCGTTTCCCCGCGCCGCGGCACCTCGCCGGTAAACCCGGCCTCGCCCGAAGCGCGAATGCGTTCGAGCCAGCGCGGCTCGGGCAGGAAGAGGGCGAGCGGCTGCCCCCCATGCAGGCGGCGCTGTAATTGCAGCAGATCCTCGGCGCGCCGGTTGAGCCGGCGGATCGTCCCGTCGGCCGCCAGCCACACCACCCCCACCGGCAGGCGATCCCAGGCCGCGATCAGGCGCTCCCGGTCGCGCCGTGCCGCCTCCACCCGGCGCCGCCACACCCGCTCCTGCGCCCGCAGCGGCTCGAGCACCAGCCGCGCCCGGGGGGAAAGATCCTCATGAGGCGCTCCAGTGAGCGCTTCCCCCAGCACCTCGGCAAACTCGCGCTCGACGCACCACCATGCCCAGCCCAGCCCGAGCGCGAGCAGGCCTAGCCCCGCCGGCCAGGAAAAGAGCGCACCCACCGCTGCAACCGTTCCCACGCCAGCCAGCCGCCGCCAAGCGAAACGGCGCTGTCGCCGCAGCCGCTGCGCCGTCTTCATGCTTCCTGTGCCGTCTGCACCGAAAACCGGTACCCCGCCCCGCGCACCGTCTGGATCAGACCCGCCATCCCATAGGGTTCGAGCGCCGCGCGCAAGCGGCGCACGTGCACGTCTACCGTGCGCTCCTCGACGAAGACGTGATCCCCCCAGACGCGGTCGAGCAGCTGCGAGCGGCTGTGCACCCGCTCCGGATGCACCATGAGGAAATGCAGCAGGCGAAATTCGGTCGGCCCCAGCGCCACCACCCGCCCTTCTGCCAGCACCCGCCGCGCCGCCGGATCGAGCTTCAAGCCACCCGCCTCGAGCACCTCCTCGCCCACCTCCGGCCGGCGCCGGCGCAGCACCGCCCGGATGCGCGCCACGAGCTCACGCGGCGAAAAGGGTTTGGTGACGTAATCATCCGCCCCCGCCTCCAGCCCCAATACCTTGTCCACCTCGGCCCCGCGCGCCGTGAGCAAAATGAGCGGCAGCACCCGCGTACGCTCTTCCCGCCGCAAGCGGCGCACGAGTTCGATGCCCGACAGCCCCGGCAGCATCCAGTCTATGAGCACCAGATCCGGCAGCGCCTCTCCGATGAGCCGCAAGGCCGTCTCCGCCTCGGACGCGCGCAGCACGTGAAATCCCGCCTGTTCGAGATTGACCGCGATCAGCTCCAGGATCGCCGGTTCGTCCTCGACCACCAGCACATTGGCCGCCATGATCCCTCCGCTCGTGCCATCAGAAACGTGTTGCCGTTATATCGCGAAACGGTGACGGTTTCGTGACATTTTCGGGCCTCTCCCTGTTCCCTTGCCCTCGAACGAAGCATCTTCCGCCCCAAGATGGCGCAAGGGGCACCCTGCGCCTGCCCGCAAGCCACGGCCAAACGGGAAAAAACGACTGGCATCGTTCTTGCTTCCTAACGTCTGGCCTGTCCACCGGAGACTTTCATGAAAACCCCTCTGCTTCCCCTCACCGCCACCCTGGCCGTGCTCGGCGTCTCTTTGGCCCATGCCGAAGATACGGCCAAGAGCCCGTTTGCGCTCAGTTTCACCCTCGGGGCCACCAGCGACTATGTCTTTCGCGGTGTGTCGCAGACACAAAACGAGCCCGCCGTCCAAGGCGGCCTCGAATTGGCGCACGATAGCGGATTCTACGTCGGACTGTGGGGCTCGAACGTCGATTGGGTAGAAGCTGGCGGCTACAAAGAGGACAACAGCCTCGAAGTGGACCTCTATGGCGGCTTTCGCGGCACCTTCGCCGACTCGTTCGGCTATGACTTCGGCATCATCACGTACTACTATCCCGGCGACAAAATCTCGGGAGCGGTCGACCCGGACACCACCGAAGTCTACGCCGGTTTGTCCTGGAAAACGGTGGCCCTCAAATACTACCACACGGTTTCCGACCACTTCGTCGGCTGGACCACCGACGATGGCGGCGATACCCGCGGCAGCTACTACCTCGATCTCTCGGCCAGCTATGACCTGGGCGGGGGCTGGGGTGTGCTCGGCCACGTCGGGCATCAGGAAGTGGAAGACAACGACGCAGCCTCGTACACCGACTGGAAACTCGGCGTGAGCAAGGATCTCGGCTTCGGCGTCGCCACCCTGGCCTATACCGACACCGATGCCAGTAAATCCGCCTATACCTGGGACGGCGAAGAGGTGGCCGATGCCAGAGTAGTTCTTTCGTTCCAAAAAAGCTTTTGATCAACACCCCCTCGCCCATCGTTTGTGGCAACGTCCGGTCGAGGGGGCATGAACAATCAAGCAGGATCGGGACGAAACCATGATCGACGCCAGCGACCCCGAATTCATTCGACTACTCGCCCGACTCAAACTCAGCGTCCGTCGTCAGCTGGAATACAACATCGATCTGGCACGGCTGCAAAAAGACGCACAACAAGCCTTGGAGGTGCTGAAGGAAATCGAGGATATGGCCGAGGATGAAGAACTCCTTGCACTCATTCTCCGGCTGAGAGCGATAATAATGCAAAATTCATCAAAAGACGTCTTGGAAAAGGAGAAAATCGCCGATCCTTCTGTCGAGAAAAATTCTTCCAACGTGCGCTCTTACCGATTTGGCGCACGGGGTGGATGAGCGCCAACCTCAGAGATCAAGCCGCTCGAACCACGCCTGCATCACCGCTGCGGCTGCCTGCTGCAATCCCGCTTCCTGCGCCCGCGCCTGGCGGCGTAGCTCGTCCGGACGCAGACCGCAGGCCCGGATCTCATCGATGTTGCCGATGAGCCAGCGCTCGAGTCGAGAAGGGGCGACTTCGAGGTGGAATTGCCAGGCCATCGCGTGATCCTCCACCATGAACGCCTGGTTGGGGCACAGCGGCGTTCGCGCGAGGCTCTGCACGCCGTCGGGTAGATCGAAGACGTCGCCGTGCCACTGCAGCACGGGCTGCGCGCCGATCCGGGCGATGGGCGTGCCAACAGCCGCCGGAGTGAGTTCGAGCGAGAAATAGCCCAGTTCTTTCGTTCCCATGGGTCGCACCCGCGCCCCCAGGGCACGGGCCATGAGCTGCGCTCCGAGGCAGATACCCAGCGTGGGCCGCTGCGCATCCAGCCGCGCCCGGATCAAGCGCACTTCCTCGGCAAGGAAAGGGAAATCATCGTCGTCCTCGGCGCCGAGCGGGCCGCCGAGCACCACCAGCAGGTCGGGGGCGAGCGCATCCCAGCCGCAGAGCTCGTCGAGACCGAGGTCGATATAGCGCACTCGCCAGCCGCGCCACACGAGCCACGGCTCGAGCAGACCCAAGTCTTCGTAAGCGACGTGCCGCAGCGCCACGGCCAGCGGCGGGGCGCGTCGTGCGCCGGATTCGTTCTTCGTCATGTTCGTCCTCCCGAGGGAACACGCCGGTGCTCAACGCGCGCTCGTCACGCGGAAGCGCCGCATCGAAGCACCCAGCTTGCCGGCGGCGTGCTTGACCCGGTCGACGCTCGCCGCGAGCGCCGCCAACGAGCCGCGCATGCCGTCGGCGATCGCCGCCAAGCGTTGCATCATGGAGCCGTTCACGCGGCTGCGCTCGGCCACGCGCTCGATCACGCCCAGCAGTCGTTCGGCGAGTTCGTGCACCTCGCCCTGCTCGGAGACCGCTTCTTCGGCAAGCCGCAGACCGTTCTCGACGTCGGCCACGCCGGATTCCATGATCGAGACCGCCTCGCGCGCTCCGTGCTGGATGCCCTCGATCTTGCCGCGGATGTCGCCGGTGGCGCTGGCCGTGCGTTGCGCCAGCTTGCGCACCTCGTCGGCCACCACCGCGAATCCGCGCCCGTGCTCGCCGGCGCGCGCCGCCTCGATCGCCGCGTTGAGCGCGAGCAGATTCGTCTGGGCGGCGATGTCGCTGATCACCGCCACGATGTCGCCGATCTCCTCGGTGCGCTGGTTGAGCGCCTGGATGGTGCGGCTGGCGGCGTCGATCGAATCGCGGATCGCCTGGGTCTGGGTGCGCACCGTCTGAAACTGGGCTTGGGCGTTCTCCACCACCGCGCCGAGCGCGGTGCGCACTTCCTCGGCGGTATGGGTGGCGGTGTCGATCTCGGCGAGCTGTTCGCCGAGTGAGTCGAGCAGATGCTGCACCTCGGCAAGGAGCTCATTGGCGGTGCCAGCAGCTTCCGTGTTCTTGTCGATCATCTCGCCGTGCGTCTGGCGCACCTCGTCGGTGGTGCGCACCACTTGCCCCAAGGTGCCGTCGAGCGAATCGATGAAGCTGTCGATCCAGCGGCCGAGCTCGCCGCTCTCGTCCTCAGCGAGCAGGCGACGATCGAAGCGCTGGGTGAGGTTGGCTTCCCCCTCGGCGAGCGAGCGCATCGTCTCGGCCATCGCGTCGAGCCGTCCGGTGAACGCCCGCACGCGGCGCCGCAGCAGCGGCGCATAGCCGAGGAGCAGCACCGCGACCATCGCCACCACCACGGTCGACGCCGGCGGTGCGGCATAGGCCGCGAACACCGCCGCCAGCAGCGCCGCGACGCCGACGAGCAGCAGGAAATCGCGCGTGAGCTGAAACCCCAGCGGGCGATGGCGATAGACCTCTTCGAGATCGGCTTCGCACATCATCCCCCAGCGATCGGGCGAACCGGGCAGCCGGAAAGTGATGCCCTTGCCGATCACCGGGATGTGTCGGTAGTCGGAATAGCCGGGATAGGTGACGAAGAGGTTCTCGCCGCAGCGGATCGTTTCGCGCACGCCGGGGTGCAGTTGCCCCGTGGCCGGGTCGACGAAGCGCAGCTCGAGCTCGGTGTGTCGCTGCACGCGTACGGTGCCGTAGGGGGTGGAAACGCCGCGCTTGAGGTTGTCTCCGAGGGTAAACGTTTCATCCTCGAAGCGCGAACGCGACAGGGCCGTGCCCGGGGCGATCGTCGGATCGAAGCGCGATTCGACCATGAAGAGGTAGTTGTCGCCCGAGTCGCGGTAGATGTGCCCCGCCTCGCGCTGGATGAGATCGCCGATCACGTCGTTGGGCACGCGGGCGCAGACACAGCCGAGCGTCTCCCCGTCGCGCACGATGGGGTGGTAAAACATCAGCGTGACTTCGTCGTGGAAACGCGAAGTCGTCGGCCCCAGCGTCTCGGTGAATGGGTCGGCGTAGGGGCCGTGCAGGAACGGGCCGCTCAGCCCGGCGGCGACGGCTTTCTCCGGCAGATCCTGCTTGCCGACGTGCTGCGGCGCAGTCGAGGCGAGCACCCGCCCTTTCGGGTCGATGACGAAGAGTTCGGAACAATCCGCGGCGAGCAGGCGTTTCTGGCGCAAGGGTTCGGCATCGAGCGCCTGGTCGAACCGGCCAGCGTAGGTCTGGGCCAGATCGGCGAGGTGTTCCCACTGCGTCCGCGTCCAGTCTTCGAGCAGGCGCACGCGGGTGGCGGCGATGCTCTCGAAAGTGCGCTCGATCGCCGGATAGCGGTGGCGGTTGAGCCAGCAGGCCCAGCCCATGGCGAGCTTGCCGGTTTTGCCGAACCAGGGCAGCCAGTGCCGCTCGGCGGGGGTGAGCGCCATGCGCCGGCTCTTGAGCGCGCCGTCCGCGCGCGGCGGGGCATAACTTGCACCAAAAGGGTTCGAATGGGTCAAGGTTTGTGCCGTCATGGTGCATTCTCCGCATCGAGGGTATCGGCCGCCAAGTCGGCGCAGACGACGAAAGTGCCGGCCTCGCCGTGGGCCGTGGCGGAAAGGGTGCGTACCCAGGTACCATCGGGTACCGAGAGGTAGGGGTCGGTCAAGTGGATTCGTCCGGGCATGGCGATGGCACGGCGAAAATAGGGCCGGGCGCTCCACAGGGCACCGGCGCCATCGGCCAGCGGTAGGTAACGCAGCAGGGTCACCGGCACACGCGAGGCGCTGTGCCCGAGCTGGCGGCCGTTTGCGTCGAGCAGATAGGCGCGATAGACCTCGGGGCGGGCGATCAACTCGGCGCTCGCCAGAGCAAAGTCTTCTCCCAAAGCGACGCGGCGCAAGGTCTGCCGGAACACCTCTTCGAGCGTTTTGGGTACCGCCTCACGACGGCGCACAGGACGCGCCCGCAGCGGGTCGTGCAGTTTCTCCCGCGCGCCCCAGGTGCTCTTGAGGGCGAAAGCGCGCGGCTGCGGCCGGGCGTAGTAGAAACCTTGCACGAGATCGGCTTCGGCCTGCACGGCGAGCTGCGCCTGCGCCGCGGTTTCCACGCCCTCGAAGAGCACCAAGGCACCGGTGTCGCGGATGAGCGCCACCAGCCGCTGGAGACTGCGGCGCACCCGCGCGTCCTCTTCCGCGAACAAAATCAGCGTGCGATCGAGCTTGACGATGTCGGGCGCGAGCGTGAAGAGCCGGTCGAGGTTCGAATGACGAGCACCAAAGTCGTCGAGCGCGACCAGGCAGCCGAGCGCCCGGTAGCGGGCCATGAGTTCGCGCAGCCACCCGGAATCGGTACTCTCGTCCTCGGTGAGCTCGACCACGACCTGGTGCGGATCGAGCCCGGCCGGGAGATCGTCTTCTTCGGTGAGCTGTGCCTGCGGTGCCCGATTGACGAAAAGCCACAGATCGTCGCCTGCCAGCGGCCGAAAGTTTTCGTAGTGCAACCGACGGGCGAGCCGGTCGCGCAGAATGAGCTCTTCGGGGTGCAGACTCGAGGTGAAAAACCGCAGCGGTGGCACCTCCACCCCCTCGTGCTGTGGCCGCAGCAAGGCTTCCAGCCCGACGATGCGCCCGTGCGCGATGCTGAAGATCGGCTGGAAATGGCTCATGAGCTGCCAATCACGATAGCTCAGGATCGTGTCCTCGGGATGGCGGTGCCAGCGCACCGATGTTTCCAGGCATTCCGGCGCGTCGTGCTCGCGCATTGGGGGTTCCTCCGATTTCCACCGCACCGTGCGGCATGCCCACTAGAACCAGCAATAATCATGCCTGAGCCTCTTTGCAGCAACGGCGTCGGCGTCACATCCTCGTCACACAGCTCGCCTACGATGGCGGGCGATGCGCCTTGTCGTGGCGAAATTCGTCCATGGATTCCCTGACCGAAATCATGTGCCCTCCCTATCCCGCCGACGTCCTCCCCGAGCTGGAACGCCTGTTGCAGGAACGACGCCTGGCAGCGCGTTTCCAGCCGGTGATCACGCTGGAGGACGGCGGACTCCTCGGCTTCGAAGGGCTCATCCGCGGCCCCAGCGACAGTTCGCTGCACGCTCCCCTGGTGCTCTTCGACGCGGCGCGCCGTCTCGGGCGATTGAGCGAGCTCGAATACCTCTGCCGCGAGACGGTCATCGCCGCTTTCGCTGCTCAAGGCGGCCAAGGGAAACTGCTGCTCAACGTCGATCCGGGGGCGATGGTGGTGCAGCCGGGCGATCAAAGCCGGACGCTCGCCTGGATCGAACAGGCGGGATTGTCACCGCGGGAAGTCGTCATCGAGCTCACCGAAGCCACGCCGGGCCTGGACTACGCCCAATTGCGCCATGCCGTGGCGCACTACCGCAGCCTCGGCTTTGCCATCGCCATCGACGATCTGGGCGAAGGCTTTTCTTCGCTGCGATTGTGGTCGGAGCTCGAGCCGGATTTCGTCAAGATTGACAAACACTTCGTGCAAGGGGCACACGCCGACCCGATCAAATGGCAATTCTTGGAGTCGATCGCGCGCATCGCCCGCAACAGCCGCACCCAAGTGATCGCCGAGGGCATCGAGACGCCGGCCGAACTCGCCGTGGTGCGCGAGTGCGGCATCCCCCTCGGTCAGGGGTATCTCTTCGGCCGGCCCGAACCGCGACCCGAATATCGGCCCGAGCCGGAACACTTCCGCTCCGAGCAGGTGCTCGACGCCTCCGTACCCGCGGGCGCAGAGGCGAGCGTCGCCTCCCTGGTGCACTACGTCGCCCCGCTTGCGCCGGAGACGACGAACGAGGAAGTCTTCGCCCGCTTCGAACGCGACCCGGAGCTCTATGCCCAACCGGTGGTCGCCGACGGCGTGCCGCTGGGGCTCATCGCGCGCAATCACTTCATGGATGCCTACGCCCGCCCCTACCGGCGCGAGCTCTACGGACACCGACCCTGCACTATGTATCTCGACCGCCACGCGCTGGTGATCGACCGGCGCATGAGCCTGCAGCAACTCTCGGATCTCATCACCCAGCTCGACCCCAAACACCTGGTGCAGGGCTTCATCATCACCGACTCCGGCCGCTACCTGGGACTGGGCAACGGGCACGCGCTGCTGCGCGAGATCACCCGCCTGCAGCTCGAGGCGGCCCGTCACGCCAACCCGCTCACCAACCTGCCCGGCAACGTCCCCATCCAGCGGGAGATCGATGCCCGGCTCAAGCGGGGCGAACCGTTCGTGGCCGCCTACCTCGATCTCGATCATTTCAAACCGTACAACGACATCTATGGCTTCCGCCGCGGGGACGACATCCTGCGGCTGGTGGGCGAACTGCTGCGTGAGCACACCGATCCGGCCAGGGATTTCGTCGGCCACATCGGCGGGGACGACTTCATCGTGCTGTGGGGCAGTCCCGACTGGCAGGAACGCACCGAGGCGCTGCTGCGCACCTTCGATGCGCGTATCCCAGAGTTCTACCATCCCGAAGACCGCGCCCGCGGCGGCATCGAGGCCGAGGACCGGCAAGGGCGAACGGTCTTCTTCCCGCTGTGCGCCTTGTCGGTCGGCGCCGTCGTCATCGACGAGCCACAGCGCTACGAGAGTCACCACGCCGTGGCCGAAGCGGCCTCGGTGGCGAAGAAGATGGCGAAGAAGACGCCGGGCAGCTCGCTCTTCGTCGAACGCCGCCGGCAGAAGTGAGCAGAGCGCTACAGGAGCACCGCGCAGCAGGGTGTCCGAGGGGCCCTACAGGATGCCGTCGGCGCGGTGCAGCACGTCGGCGAGCTCGACTTCGGGTGGTAGCGGCTCGAGCAGGCGGCGCGGCGCCTGAGGCGGCGGCGGGGGGGCGATCTCCCGATTCCAGTCCACCAGCTCCAGCCGACCGTCGAGGTGTTCGACGATGGCCGTGCAGGAATCCACCCAGTCGCCACAGTTGGCGTAGGTGAGACCGTCCACCTCCTTGATCGCCGCCCAGTGGATGTGGCCGCAGATGATGCCGTCCAGCCCCCGCTCGCGCACGCTGCGCATCACCGCGTCTTCGAACCCGTACATGAACTCCAGCGCCTTCTTCACCTTGCGCTTGACGTGTCCCGCGAGCGACCAGTAGCCCGGCCGCCCCATCCGGCGACGCACCCAGGCCCAGACGACGTTGGCGCGCACGAGGGCGCCATAGGCCGCATCGCCCAGCAGCGCCACCCAGCGATGATGGCGCGTCACTTCGTCGAACTCGTCGCCGTGGATGAGCAGGAACCGCCGTCCGTCGGCCGTCTGGTGCACGTACTCGGCGTGCAGCGTGATGTCGCCGAAAGCAGCCCCGACGTATTCACGCAGCGCCTCGTCGTGGTTGCCGGGAATGAAGATCACTCGCTCGCCGTGGCGCGCCCGCCGCAGGATCTTCTGCACGACCGTATTCTGCGCTGCGCTCCAGTAGATGCCGCGGCGCATCGCCCAGAAATCGACGACGTCGCCCACGAGGTAGAGATACTGCGCCGGATATTCGCGCAGGAAATCGACCAGGCGCTCAGCCTTGCAGGCGCGGGTCCCGAGGTGGATGTCCGAGAGAAAGACGGAACGAACGGCAGGCATATCGACCCCCTTCTACGCTGATGTCACACTCACCGCTTCGCCCCCTTCCTGCAGCACGGCGCAGAGCACCGCTTCCGCCTGGCGAAAGATCTCGGCCCAAGAGCGGCGAGCCGCCGCGGCGCGCGCCGCCGTGCCCAGACGCCGCCGCAAGGGGGCATCGGCGGCGATCCGGCAGGCCCGCGCGATGAAGGAGTCCTCATCCCCCGGCGGGCAGGACAAGCCGCTCACGCCGTCCTCCACGCACTCGGCCACCGCCGCCTCGTCGTAGCCCACCAGCGGCAGGCCGCTCGCCATCGCCTCGAGCACGACGTTGCCGAAGGTTTCCGTCAGGCTCGGAAAGAGGAAGAGATCGGCCGAGGCGTAGTGCGCTGCCAGATCCTCGCCCCGGCGCGCGCCGCAGAAAACGAACTCAGGATGATCGCGCCGCCAGCAGGCCGCCATGGGCCCTTCCCCCACCACGACCAACTTCGCCTCAGGACGATGCGCCGCAATGGCCTGAAACGCCCGCGCGAGCAGATCGAGGTTCTTCTCCGGCGCGAGCCGCCCGACGTAGAGCACCGCCAGCCCCTCCTCCCCTACGCCCCAGTGCCGGCGCAGCGCCGGATCGCGCCGCGCGGGAGAGAACAGCTCGGCGTCGACGCCGCGCGCGAGCACCTCGACCCGGCGGTATCCCGCCGCGAGCAGGGCGTCGCGCTGGCGCTGCGTCGGCACGAACGTACACTGCGTCGCATTGTGAAAAGCGCGTAGATAGGCCGCGATCCCGCCGCGCAACCAACCGAGGCCGTAATGGGCCCCATAGGCGTCGAAATTCGTATGCAAGGCCGAGGTGAGCGGAATGCCCAGACGGCGCGCCGCCGCGAGCGCCGCCAGACCCAGCGGTCCTTCGGTGACCAGATGCACCCCATCGGGCCGCTTCTGCCGCCAATGGCGCACGAGTCGTCCATACGCCGGCCACCCCATGCGCAAACCCGGATAACGCGGCAAGGCGATCGCGCCCACCCGCAGCGAGGCCACGCCCGCGAGCTCCTCCCCTTCTGCTCTTCCCTGATCCGGCCGCACCACTTCGAGCTCGTGGCCCGCGGCGACCGCCTCCTGCAGCATCCGCCCGACGGTACGCGCCACCCCGTTGATCTCGGGGGGATAGGTCTCGGTGACCACACTCAGACGCAGCCGTCGCTCAGGCATTCTCCCCCTCCCCGGCAAAGCGCGCCCGCAGCGCGGCGAGCCGCTCCTGCAGCGCCGCATCAGGAACGGTCTGCGTCTGCACCAGTCCGGCATAGACACTGCCGTCGTTGCCATCGAGCGTGATCGGCTCTCCCTCGGCCACGACCCGCTCGCCGAAGCGCACGCTGCGCGCCCAGCCGTCGATCGTCAAGCCCTCGCACCCGACCACGCATACCTTGCCCATCTGCCGCGCGACCACCGCCGCGTGCGAGGTGCGTGCCCCGCGCCGGGTGAGCAGTCCCCCGGCCTGGCGCAGCGCCGCGACGTCGGCCGTCTCGGCATCCTGCCGCACCAAGATCACTTTGGCCCCCTGAGCCACTCGCTCCGCCACCCGTTCGGCATCGAGCGCGAGCTCACCGCCGGCAATGCCGGGCGAGGCCGGAATCCCGCACGCGAGCCGCTGCGGCGCCTCCCCTCCCTCGGTGGCCAGGCGCACCGTCGCCAGCTCCTCCAAGGCGATGTCGCGCGTACGCTCCCAGGCGGCGCGCTCATCGATCACTCCCTCGTCGAGCAAATCGAGGGCGATGCGCGCGGCTGCCCGCAAGGTCCGCTTGCCCGAGCGCGCCTGCAGCCAGAAGAGCGTGCCTTCCTGCACCGTGAATTCGAAATCCTGCATGTCGCCGAAGAGCCGCTCCAGCTTCGTCCCACCGTCGCACAGCTCCTCCCATACCTGGGGCAGACGCGCGGCCAGCCGCTCGTGCCCCACGGCATTGCGCCGCCCGGAGACCACGTCCTCGCCCTGCGCCTCGAAGAGGAAATCCACCCACGGCCGCGGCGTCCCGTCGGTCGGGTCGCGCGTGAATCCCACCCCGGCCCCCGAGCGCCGGTCCGCGTTGCCGAAGACCATCTGCTGGATGGTGACCGCCGTACCGAGCGCGTCGTCGATCCCCTGATGCCGCCGGTAGTCCACGGCCTTGGGGGCATTCCAGGAAGCGAACACCGCCCGCACCGCTTCGCGCAGCTGCACCCGCACCGATTGAGGGAACGCCTCGCCCGCCTGCTCGCGGTAGCACTCCAGGAAACGGCGCGTGAGCGCGCGCAGCGTGTCGAAAGCGAGCGCCTGTTCCTCCCGCCCCTGGGCGAGCTCCGCGAGCGCCGCCTCGAACACGCCTGGGTCGATCCCGGCCACCACCTCGCCGTAGCCCGCCACCAAGCGCCGGTAGGAATCCCACACCAGCCGCGGATTGCCGGTCAGGCGCAGCAGCCCCGGCACCGTCTCGTCGCACAAGCCCACGTCGAGCACCGTCTCCATCATCCCCGGCATCGACACCGGCGCCCCCGAGCGCACCGACACGAGCAAGGGACGACGTGCATCACCCAGGCGCCGAGCGGTGAGTGCCTCCAGCGCCGGCAATCCTGCCGTGAAGAGCGCCTCCTCCCACGCCGCGACCGGCCGGTGCGCATAGGGCGTTCCCAGCACCAGCGCCGGCGGCACGCGCAAGCCGGCGCTCGCCATCAGCCACAGGTTCCACGCCTTGTTCCCGAGCTGCAGCACCCCTTTGCTCGGAGGATGGGCCTTGCGCGGCAAAGTCTCCATCTCCCGACGACCAGCGATCAGATAGCACGCCTCGGGCCAATGCGGCGCGTTCATGACGTCACCCCCGTGCGCGCCATCACCATCTGGCGCAAGGCATACCCCACGGCGAGCAGGCCGTCGGAGGCTTTCTCCACCGCGGCAGCCATCTGCCCGGCGATCTGTGCCCCCGTGGGTTTCTCGGACATGGTCGCGACGATGGCGCGGCTCGCCTCGCGCGCGAGCTGGTCGCACAGGCGCTCGGCGCGCAGGATGCGCCACAGCGTCTGCAAGAACGCGTCCTCGTCCTCCGCCTCCCCCTGCGCACTCACCGCGCGGGCGATCTCTACGGCACGCACCAGATCCTGAATCGCCGCCAAGGTCGTGTCCGCCAGCCGGCTCAGGGGCTCGCGCGCCCCCGGCGTGAGCCCGGCCAAGGGCCCAACGAAGAGCAGCGAATGCAAAAAGAGCGCCTCCTCGAGCGCATCGGACACGTCGTCGGCATGCTCCATCAAGGCCACCAGAGGCTGCCAGCGGCTGTGACGCTCGGCACGCGCACGCGCCTGCATCAGGAGATGATCGGCCTCGCGCTCCCATTGTTTGCCGCGTTGCCCCTGCGCTTCGAGCGCCTCGGGCCCAGGCTCCTCCTCCAGCACGGCGCAGACCTCGCGCGCGATGGCGTGCGTATACGCCGCATGCTCGGCCAGCAGCTCCAGCTCGAAAGTGCGCTGCCGCAGCAGACGGGCGAGCAGGATGCGCGCCTCGTCGGCGACGAGATCCACCGGTTGGCGCTCGAGCAGCATGCGGCTCGACACGCGCAGCAAGGTGAAGAGGTACTCACCGGCCGCCTGCGGACCCAACACCTCGTCGAGCCGATCGCCGATGCGAAACGCCTCGCCATCGACCGATTCCATGGCCGCGAACACCAGCCGCTCGCCCCCGGCGAGCAACCACCCCATGTGCCCGCACTCCTCCTTGGCCGCCCGGTAGAGGATCTCCTGGGCCTGCGCCTTGCCGACGAACTGCTGCAAGCGCTTGCGCGCCCGGTTCCAGTCGATCACGAACACGATCTTGGCAGCCAGCTCCTCCAGCGCCTCCTCGAGCGCAGCGCGATCCTGCCCGCGAAACACCGCCTCCCCCACCATGTAGGGCCGCCCCGCGTTGAGGCCCGCCCCTGCGGCGGAGGTTTGCACCGTCCAGACGAAACCGACCTCCTCCAGCAAGCGTTGGAAGAAACGGAAACGCCCGCGATGCAGATCCGAATAGTTCAGCCGGATCTCCAGATCTTCGACCGTCACCACCAGCACGTGCACGTCGTTCGTACCGATGTCGTTTTGGATGAGCAGGCGCGCGCCGTCGCGCGTGGCCGCCGTATCCAGCCCCGGGTGAGAGAACTTGAGCGGTGCCGTGCGCCTGAGTTCGCGCATGAACGCCCGCACCAAGGGCCGATCCTCGGGCGCGAGCCCCCAGACGTTCGCCCCGTCGAGCTCCTCGGTGGCGATCTCGGCGGCCAGCGCATTGAGCGCCTTGTGCAGGTCCATCACCAGCAGGTGCAGGCTATCGCCGCGCTCGCGCTCGCCATGCGTCAAGGCAGCGAGCTGCTCGGGTTCCAGCCCCTCCTGCGGATCGAGCGAATGCAAGAATTCGAGCCAGGCATCGCGCCGCGCCAGCAGCTCGGCCGGCCCCGACGGTGCAGACTCGCACACGGGGCGCGCCATCGTCTGCAGATCGGCCGCCACCGCCTCGCACCACCGGTCGAGATGGCGCAGCATCAGCACCCCGTCGGCAAGATAGGCGCTGCGCACCAGCTCCTGCAGCCACCCCGTCTCCGTCACCCCCGCCCGGGCGAACTCGGCCGACCAGTCCGTCACCGCCGCCTGCGGATCACCGGCATGGCGCGCCGCCTCCTGCAGCAAGCTCAGATAGAGCTTGAGCCGGTCATTGGCCGCCAGCGCCGCCTGCACCCAGCCGGGCAACAGCAAGGAACGCTGTCCCAGCGCCGCCACCGCCTCTTCCTTGCGCATCTTTCCCTCCGGCGCGACCACGATGCCCCGAGTCTGACGCGGAAAGATTGCGCAGCGATGACATGAGACGATACCGGGGCCAAGCCTCTTCCCGGCTCTCTAACGCACTCTCTCAGCCACCCGCTTCCCGTACCCGTTAGCATGAATACCTGCAGCGACCATGGCAGGTCGGTGGCGAAAAAGTAAAACAGGGTTGAACTCCATGGTCTCCTCCTTAGACGCGCCCCTTTCGACGGGACGTTCGGGAAGCCACGCTAGCAGCCTGCGATTATCGTGTCAACCTGTTTTCAATAAAAATCATGCCACGAATCAAATTTTCAGGTGTAAAAGTAAATGTATTGACATTAACTTTCCCTTCCCCTAGACTGATCCTCGTCGGCGGAATGAAAAGAAAAACTGACGATAAAAGAAGGAAGGGGGGGAGATGGAGTTCTCGCTCAGCGAAGACCAACAGGCACTGGTCGATGCAGCCGACCGGTTCGCCACGCAAAGGCTGAAACCGGGCTATCGTGCCCGCGAGCACGCAGGACGGATCGGGTTGTGCAACCTTTTTTCTGTAAATTTC
>NZ_JSYB01000070.1:0-5124 GCF_054823945.1 Tepidiphilus sp. HLB4
AGGAGGGGTTCCTGAAGTAGTCGGGAAAGTGACGCCTGTCAGAGACGAGCACGGTCATCGAGACGGCTCTAGGTGAAGTTAATCGTGCGCGTGGTTGCGAACTTTCTTGAGAGCGAGAAAAGAGATGGGACTACTGACTCGACAGCAAGCGGCCGATCTGATGGATGTCCCTGTTTCATGGGTCGATGCGTTTTTACAGTTTGGCTCGCTAGAACGCTACGAAGGACCGAACGGAGAGACTCTGGTCGATGCCGACGAGATCCTGTTGAAACGTTTTGCGGCAACCCGACATGAAGAGGTTTCCCTTGCTCACGTCCGCAGCATGCTGAAAAAGCTTGGCGTGGGCCACCCAGAGGCAAGCGATTAGGGAAACGCTGATTTATCCCCCCTTCCCGATGTCGACCCGACCTGGGATAATGCCGGAGACCATCCAGCCGAGGGGGAGACTGCCATGCAGTCGAGCTGTCCCGAACTCGAGCATGCCGCGAAGAAGAAACAGACGCGCCGGGACCGTTTTCTGGCGCAACTCGAGGCAGTGACGCCCTAGAAAGCGCTAGTGGCGACGCTTGATCCGTTCTACCCCAAGAATGAAGGGCCTGGCCGGCCGACGATCGGGCTGGAGCGCATGCTTCGGATGTACGTGGTACAGAACTGTTTCGGGCTGTCCGACGAGGGAACCGAAGACGCGATCTGCGACAGCCAGGCGATTCGCCGCTTCGTGGGCATCGACCCGAGCCGGGAAGCGGCACCTGATGCCACGACACTGCTCAAGTGTCGCCCGCTACTCAAGCCCCATCAGCTCACCTAGCGAGTGTCCGCGCCAAGGTCGAACACCCCTTTCAAGTGGTGAAGAACCTCTTTCGTCATCGCAAGACCCGCTATCGGGGCTTGGCCAAGAACACTGCCCAGCTCTTCACCCTCTTTGCGCTGGCCAATCTGGTGCTTGCGCGACGCTGGCTTTTGGCACCAGACAGCCAAATTGCGTCCTGAACCAAGGCGCAAGGGGGTTATTCAACACCCAGACGAGGATCAGGTCCCGAGGAATGAGCATCGGGGTGTTGGTTCAGCAGTTCTCTAAAGGACGGCTCTGGTATGCAGAGCGACACAACCGCCAGAGAACCGCCAGTAGCAGGCGCCAAACGCTACATCCCCAGAAGGCTTTTCAGTAAACCGCCACTGCACCGTTAGTAACCAACGCGCGGTTCTTCTCTTTGCGCGACCATATCGGCGAGTAAACTTCCAGAGAACCGTCAGTACTACGCAACGCATGCCACACAAACCGGCCCATGTTAACTTGAATAATGTTGTATGTTGTAACCGAAGCCCTTGTGCTCAAACTCAAGGAGCAGGTGGGGGAGAACGAGGCGCGGATCGAGGAGTTGCGGCAGGAAAACCAGCGCCTGCATGATCTGTTGCGTCAGATGGCTTCCGGCCGGACAGAAAGCGATCGACAACAGCCTTGAACTGATCAATCGACCGGCACACGGCAACGAGGTAACCGGCTTGCTCCAGCCGGTCGAGCCACGCGGCCTGGGCTGGCGAGAGCCGCCCGGTAGGAGACTTTAGTTCCACCGCGAGGCCGGACCAGTTGCCGCTGGGAATCGGCAGCAGGAGATCGGGCACGCCGGGCCGCACACCCATCGCCTTTAGCCGTCCCGCCTCTCCCTTCGGGCGCTTCCCGCCATTTGGAACGTGCAGCATCCATTGCAGAATGGGATGGCGGCTGCTGAGCCACGCAAGCAGCTCGACGCAGGCCTTGTGCAACGATTCTTCGTCGCGGACAAGGCGGCGCCGTGGGCTGGAATGCCTTCTGCTAATGGCCGACCGGCACATAGCCGTGCCTTTCCCGCACGCACATGATCCGGCGCACTTCTCTCAGTGCATCCTCTTCGCGCTCGAACACCTGGCGTTTCATCCCTCCCCGACGGTTGTAGAGTCCGTACCAGCGCCGATACAGCACGAAGGACCCGAACAGGTCGAGTTCCAGCCACATGGTATAGCCGCGCCGGTCGGTCCTGTACTCAAGTAACATGCGATGACTTCAGGCATTCGACGGCCAGTTCAACCTGCTCCTCCCCAATCTCGCGCCACATCTTCCCGTTGGGCGCTCTGCGGTTCCACGCCATGCCGGAAGTGTGCGGCATGGGAACGGCGAAAACTCCGTCCAGCATGCCGTGCAGCAACCGGATCGCATGTCGCAGGGTCGGGAGCGCATCCTTGGCGAGCAGAACCGGAGACTTTCTGGATCGCTCGATGTGCCAGTACAGCGGCCCTGGGCCAAGGAACACTTCCGTCGCCATGCTTCCGACCAGCAACAGAACCTTGGGGCGGTTCCTGAGCAGGAAAATCGATAGCCATAGCAGGCAGTTATCGGTCTCATGTTTGTACGGTTTGCGGTTGTCTTTCGGGCGGCAGCGGACGATGTTGGCTACACCGTAGTCCCGGTTGCGTTCGATTCCATGTTGCACCAGCAAGGCATCGAGGGTGCGGCCGGCTCGTCCGACAAATCCTTCGCCGATGTCATCCTCTTCCATGCCCGGAGCCTCGCCGATGGCGAGCAGGCCGCCTGGCGGGCAAGGCGTCGGGAAGACGATCTGGGTACGGCTTGCCACGAGCTCTGGGCACAGCCGGCACTCATGCTCTCGCGTCGATTTCGGTCCAAAGTTGTTCATCGTCCGTCTCCGTGTAGATGCTGGTGGTCGCCAAGCTAGCGTGCCCCAGAAGCTTTTGCACCAGATTCACTGGCACCCCGCTCGATGCAAGATGCGCACCGCACGTATGCCGCAGCCAATGAACGCTGGCTCGGCGGAATGCCTTGGCTTCTTGGTCCCTGCCATCTGCGACCAAGCTTTCGGCCGCTCGATGGAATACCGTCCGCAACGACTTGTACAAGGCGCTTCCCGACAACGGCTCTTGGCTGCTCAGCCGGGAAATCAACGGCGTCTCGGGCGGATTGGCGAGCGGATCGGGATCGAGGCCGCGGTATGCAAGGTATTCCCGGAGGCGATCCATGACCCTGTTTGGTAAAGGTACGGCCCGCCACTTGCCGCCTTTGCCAAGCACCTTGAGCATCCAGCGAACGCCAAGACCTTCCTTGAGCGGCATGGTATAGAGCCGACCGATGCTCGAATCCACCAGTTCGGATAGGCGCAAGCCTGTGGCCTGGGCAAAGGGCAACACGAATCGCAGCCGGGATGTCGCATCGTCGGCAGGCAAGGCGTCGAGGAACGTCATCAGGTAGTCCCACTGGCCGGTCGAGAACACCCGCGTCAATTCCACGTCATTGGGCGTGTCCGTGCGTGCGGCCGGCTTCCGGCCCACGGCGTCCCAAGGATTGAAAATACAATACTGGACACGAACCATCCACTCGAACATGCTCGACAGGATCGTCAACGCCTGCCGGACACTCGCGGCGGACAGAGGGCCGTCGAATGGTCGCCAGTTCGGGCTGAAACGGTGTGTGTTTCGCTTGCCGATCCATTCGCTTTGAGGAATCCGAAAGGGCCACTGCTCAGGGTTCGTCCGTCCAAGACTGGACAGCCAGTCCCGATAGAGTGCGCAGTCATCGACGGTGAGATCTGAGAGTGCCTTGCCGCGCTCGATCACGGCCCAGAGAAGGAGCCGTTCGGCTTCCTTGCGGTAGGCTCTTGATGTGTGCGGGCTGCCCGATTTCGTGGCAAGCCAGGACTCGATGGCCTTTTGGTCGTTGTCCGCCCGAATGCGGGGGGAGCCTGGATGTCTGTTGGACCCGGTTTCGCCAGACAACATCTGCGGTGCCGCGAATGCCTCGATGGGTACGATGGCGGTTTCCCGAGGTCGCGCTCGAACCAACGATGGTGCATGTTGGCTGCGGATGGGTGTCATCGCATGTTCTGGCAACGCCCCCAAGGCCGACTCATATCCTTGCAGCCAGGCGACGATCCGGGAGGCTCCTTTTTCGCCCAACTTCGGCACGGTGACCCACCAGCGATAGCCGCGATCCCGGATTCGCTCCATCAAGGCTCCGATGGTCGGGATGCCGGCAAGAACGAGCCGATTCGCCACCTGCTTGTCGAACCAGGCGGATACCGGATCGGCAGGATTTGGATCGGTGACAAGCAGGTCTTCGATCCAGACGAGGGCTGCGAGTTGACGTTCGATCAAGCGCTGGCGCTGACGGCCTCGCTTGTCGCGGGCTTCGGGAAACGTTTCGAGATAGAGCTGGATCAGCTCCTCCTCATCGTAGAAGCCGTCAGGATCGTGTTCGGCGCGGAAGTCCTCCAATGAGGGAATGGCATGCGCTTTCTGAATGGGTTCGGCTGCCAAGTGCAAGCGCAGTAAGCGGGCTTCGCCGCGCCGGCCATGGCGCAGGGCAGCCTGGCTCAGAGTATCCCGCAACCAGGTGAGCGTAGATTTGGCGCGCCGCAAGTCGAGCCCTGTCTCGAGATAGCGGTCGGCCAGATCCCTGAGATCGAGGCCCTGCAACCACCCACGATAGAAAGCGAGGTGATGTCGACCGATCTTTTTGGTCACACCTCATCCCCTAGCGACTTTGCGAAACGCAGCGCTCGACTCGAGGCCTGCGCATCCTGTTGTGCAACTTCTGTCTGGGTAGGTTGGTCGATGGCCGGCTTACCGGAGATTCCACCGCTAATGGCAGCGATCCCGAGCGTTGCGAGCGTTCGGACACGCTCGGCCCGCAGTCTGGCCGGAACGTCCTTCAATGCCGCAAAAAGCTCAGGACTGGCCTGGGTCACGGTAAGAACGATCCGAATGCCGCTCACAAAGCCGCCCCCATCAACCAGAATCCACGAGCGTTGGAGAACACCGGATCCGCCGGCGTAACTACGGACAGCCGTGGAAAGGCGGCCTGCACCGCGTCGCGGAAGAACATGGCACCACCCCCAACGAGGACCACGAGGTCGACCATCGTGCTTTCCGTGCGCAGCGACTTCTGGATGGATTCGACGACGACCGGGCCGACCGTCTTCGTGGCCTGCTCGATGTAGGGGGCTATCTCGACGCGCTGACCGAGCACCAGAACGGTCGGTTTGCCTGAGCGGATGGCGTTTTCGAGAGTCTCAGTATTGACCGCCGTGCCGTGATCCTTGGCAATGGTTGTGCAACCTTTTTTCTGTAAATTTC
>NZ_JSYB01000071.1:0-1571 GCF_054823945.1 Tepidiphilus sp. HLB4
ATGGATGCCGCGCTCACAGGCTGGGTGGCCCTCTGTGTCAGAATAGTTGTCGTCTCGATAGATCCTGAAACCAGAGGGCGACAAAGGAAGAACGAAGTGGCCAGATACGGACAGTCCTTCAAGGACAGGGCGGTTGCACGGCTGTTGCCGCCAGAAAGTGTCGCGGTGCAGACGCTGGCGCGAGAGCTGAGCATTTCAGCTGCGACGCTAGCGCGCTGGCGAGCCGAGGCGCTCTCCCAGCCCGTTGGCGAGCGGGGCTGGAGTGCGGGGGCCCGATTCGAAGCGGTGCTCTCGACCGCCGCGATGGACGAGGCGAGCAAAGGGGCCTGGTGCCGCGAGCATGGCGTGTATCCCCAGACGCTCGAGCAATGGCGCACCGCCGCCCTGCAGGCGCTCGATGAGCCCGAGGAAGTCGCACGGCAGGCTCTGCGGGAGAAGAAGGCCGAGCGGGGTCACATCAAGGAACTCGAGCGCGACCTGCGCCGCAAGGAAAAGGCGCTGGCCGAAGCGGCAGCGTTGCTGGTGCTATCAAAAAAGCTCGAAGCGATCTTCCCCAAGGACGAGGACGCATGATCGGCCTGGAAGATCGCCAAACACTGGTCCGACACATCGATGAGGCACACGCAGCCGGCGCGCGCCTACGCCCGGCCTGCGAGGTCGCAGGCATGACGCTGCGCACCCTGCAGCGCTGGAAAGCGCAGGAAGGACTGCGCCAGGGGGACCGCAGGCCCCTGGCAAAGCGTGCGCAGCCGGCGCATGCGCTCAGCGACGAAGAACGGGCGAGGATCCTGGCGTTGGCCAACGAGCCCCGTTTCGCCGACCAACCCCCGGCGCGCATCGTCCCCACGCTGGCCGACGAGGGCGTCTATCTTGCCAGCGAATCGAGCTTTCAGCGCGTACTGCGAGCCCACGGACAAACCCGTCACCGGGGGCGCAGCCGTGCGCCGCAGCGCACCCGAGCGCCGACGACGCACGTAGCCAGTGTCCCCGGACAAGTGTGGTGCTGGGACATGACCTACCTGCCCACCCACGTGAAGGGGCAGTGGTTCTACCTGTATCTGATCATGGATCTGTACAGCCGCAAGATCGTCGGCTGGGAGATTCATGCCACCGATGAGGCAGAACACGCGGTGAGCCTGCTCAAGCGCACCGCGTTGGCCGAAGGCCTCCACGCCCTGCCGGAAAAACCCGTGCTGCACGGCGACAACGGCAGCACGCTCAAGGCCACCACGGTGTTGGCGATGCTGCACTGGCTGGGGATCAAGCCCTCATACTCTCGCCCCAGGGTGTCCGACGACAACGCCTTCGTCGAATCGCTCTTCAAGACGGCGAAGTACCGCCCCGAATTCCCGGCGCGCGGCTTCGCCAGCCTGGACGAAGCCCGCCAGTGGGGACAGCACTTCGTGCACTGGTACAACGTCGAGCACCGCCACAGCGGCCTGCGCTACGTCACCCCCGCCCAACGGCATGCCGGGGAAGACCATGCGATCCTGGCGGCACGGCACCAGACCTATCTTCAAGCCCGCGAACGTCACCCGGCGCGCTGGTCCGGGCAGACACGGGACTGGACA